>JAVBSA010000080.1:0-3093 GCA_031556915.1 Victivallis sp. | reverse complement strand
CCTCGTTTTCCGGATCGTAAGCGACCGGGGGCAATATGAGAGTGAACTCCTGGAATTCCTGCGAAGGCAGGACGATTGCTCCGGCTTCGGCGGCGGAGCCCCGCCACTTCCAGCCAGCCCTGAGATAACGGGTGTACCCGGCGAGGACAACCGCCGGCCGTTCCGAAGTGTTGCGTACCCGGAATGTGACGACGCACGGTTCGTTTGCCGGGACTTCCACGGCGGTATTCAAGGTCGCGCCTCCCTGGCCGGTGACGGCCAGCGATCGGGACGCGGCGTTCAATTCCGCTTTGGCCGGGTGCCAGCCTTTGGCGAATGTCGCGTCGGCGAGGCCGATGGGACGCAATTTCCCGGCGGGCTTCTCAAGGGCGGGAGCCAGCCGGAGCGCCCCCAGCTCCACCGGGGAGTCGCCCCGGTTAGTGATGATGAATTTCAACCGTTCCGCGGCGGGATCGAAGGCGGGAGCGGGCAGCGTGTTTTCGACGGTTCGCCAGGTGTTGCCGCCTTCCACGGTGATTGGGGCGGGGGTCTCCCGCAGGTGCTTCCAGCTTTGATCGAACACGACGAAACGCGCGTCGAGCGCGCCGCTTTCCCCGCACCGGACCGCGGCGGTGAAACGTAGCGGAGATACCGGTGCGACGGTGAGCGTCTGCGCCGCGCTGCCGCCCGGATTCAGTAGCAAGCCCGAGCCGGGAAGCGCCTGCGCTTTCGCGTTCAATTGCCAGGAGGTGCTGCCGTTGAGCGAAGCGTTGCTCAAAATCGCGGCGGACAGAGTTCCGGCCCGGCAGCAGAACAGGATAACGAGTAAAAAGCGCATTGTATTTTTTCCGATTACTGATTATAAGTCCAATATTCGGGAATGATCAGATAATTCATCCCCTGATAGGTCATCCATTTCTGCGTTTCCACATGCCCGTCCCAACAGGCGGCGTTGAAGGTCACGCCGGGGTGGCGGATGGCGACCCGGCCGTTGCCGCTGGGTTCCACCATGCGCACGCCGTTGGCGGTGAAATCCGTTTTGGTATCCCATACTGATGCTTTGAAGTCCATTCCGTCGGTATAGCGGATTTTTACGCTGGGATTGCGCAATCTGGCGAGCGAAAAGATCCGCCAGCCGTTCTGAACGGAACAGCCGTGTTCGACCTGGCCGTAGGAGCCCAGCAGACCGGTCAGCGGGGTGTCGTCGGGCTGCCGCAGAAGCGCTTCGGGGCAGAGTTTGCCCGGTGCGACCACGGTGTCGGCTGAGCCGAAATAGTTCAGGAACGCGAGGTTGTGAGTCCATTTATTGGCGTAGCCGCTGTCGACGCACTGGGGAACCGGCATGGAATAATCGTTGATGTAAAGCAGGTCGGCCATCGCCAGCTGTTTCATGTTGCCGATGCACTTGGTCGTCCGGCTGCGGCTTCTCGCCTGATTCAAAGCAGGGAGCAGCATCGAAGCGAGGATGGCGATAATCGCGATCACGACCAGGAGCTCAATCAGTGTGAACGGTCTTTTCATGTTCGGGACTCCTTTGGGTTAGTGTAGGTTCTCAGGAGGCATTTTTCAATCTTGCGGCGCAAAGAAAGCAGACGTTTTTCCGTGCCCGGATAGTCGGTCAGCGACATTCCGCCGAGGAGACGCTCTATTTCCGGGCGGCCGATCCGGGATTCGAGCAGTTGGAGGAGACGTTGATCCTGGAGCGCGGCGCGGAAATTCTCGTGCCGCAGCGAATCCAGCGGTTTCCGGTCGGTTCCCGGGTAAACGAGAAACGCGTCGCCCGCCGGAAACGCCCGTCCGGACGTGAGATCGCGGAAGGGATCGACCGGGAATTTCGAGAAACGCGAATAGTAGAAGTTGAATCCCCAATGCAGGAATCCGTCGATCCGGTAACGGTGGAAAAGCATGCCCATCACACGGTTGCGCGCGGACGGCATATGGACGAAGCGATTCGGGTAGACCGTCTGCGGCTGACCGCAGTAATAAATCCACCGTTCCGGGAGCGCTTCGGAGCGGAAGTCTTCGAACTTTCGCAAGCCCGGAACCGGAATCGGCAGCAGCCCGCGCCGGAAGAACTCCACCGTAGAGAGGGCGTCCATCCGCTTGAATCCCGCGAGATGCCGGTCCAGAAGTTCGGCGCCTTTGCGGTAAAACTCGAGATCCTCCGCGTGGGGCTCGTCGGAAACGTGGAAATAGACGTTGTTTTCGAGTTTTTCCGCCCGCAGGAAAGCGGCGAGCTCCGGCAGAAGCGCGCCGAGAAAGGCGATATAGCCGGGATCGTCGGAGGGAACATCCCAGCCAAAAATCCGCAATCCGTTTTCCGTCACGATCTTCGGTGTGGCGCGCACTCCCCATTGGGTGAAGAAATGGGAGAATTCGAAGTGTTCGATTCCGCAGCGGCGGCCCATTTCGATCCAGCGTTTCAGGAGCGTGAAATCGAATTTCCAGCCGTCGCCGGCCCGCTTTACGTTAACCAGCTGGACGGTCGGGCGTTCTTTGCCGACCGCTGTGTCGAGGGGAGGGGTGAAGAGCGGCGTCAGCAACATGTTCATGCCGTGCGCGGCCGCGTTGGTGAGAAAATGCTCCATGATCCGCCAATGAGCTTCCGAAAATACTGTCACCTTGTAGTATGTCGCCAGGCAGTCGGCGTGGAACCAATGCGAGACACGCATAACCTGATCCGGAAGAGTAAAGGGAAGAACTTCAATGACAAAGGGTTGGCTCCTGTTTGCTTCCGGCTCTCCCGCAAGCTGGAGCTCCAAGGTTACCGGATATTTCCCCGCCGGAAAATCCGAAGGGATTTCGAGCGAAATCCAGAGGCTTTTCCAGACATTTTCTTCGGCGACGACTGTGCCGTCGTAAAGCTCCGTCAGCAGGTCCGGGTAGAAACCGGGGCGTTTGCCGACGACATTGCCATCGGTTTCCGGTATGAAGTCCACCGGCACGGACTCCACCTGCCGGACGCGGATCAGATTCTTCAGGGGCGAAATCACCCGGACGGAGATATCGCGCCAGTAGAAGGCGCTCCGGTAAGCCGCCTGAAACGCGAAGTGTTCCCCGCGCAGCGCGCCGCCCCGGTTCACCTCCCACGGCCGCCGGCCGGGACGCACCTTG
>JAVBSA010000443.1:0-2979 GCA_031556915.1 Victivallis sp. | reverse complement strand
GGCTTCCGGATACCGTTTCGCATAACGAACCCCCTGAATTCCGCAGATGAGAGCGGACACCCCCATCGGAATTGCGAACAGAATTCCGATAAACGGAATTACGCCCAACAATGAAACGATTCCAAGATAATAAGCCCAGACGGCAAAAACATTTTTGGGAATCCAAACGCCGAAACCATCGTTTACGGTCACGACCGTCGAATTCACCGCGGTACCGCAGGCGGGGCAGAATTTGCAGTTGTCCCCCATTTCGCTCCCGCATTCCCGGCAGAACATAAGCATTCCCCTTCCCTTGCCGCACCTGAAACCTCAGTCTCCGATTAACAATAAACTCACTTCAGGTCATTTACAATTGTTGTTTTAAAAATAAACCACAATTTGCCCGGCAAAGAAGCCGTTAAGAAATTTCGAGGGGAAAGGCAACTGCAGCTTGATTTCACGTAATTCTATGATATTCTAAGCATCAACCATTTTTTCCATGCCATGCAGCATGGAAAATCATGGCTTCCCTTTGATCGGAACGCACACCATCTTCCTGCAGACACGGAGCTTACTCATGAAAAATAATGACGGAATGACAAAATCAGCGCAGACCCAGTATGTTTATTTGGATTTTGACGGGGAAATCACCAGTTACAACGGTGAGATATTGACCATCGGCCATGTTGTGGTCGAGGATTCCAAGCTGACGGCGGAAGCAATTCGGGCCATCGTTGGTTCCCTCAACGACCTCTACATCGGCCGCGATGTCATTTTCGTCACCGAACGGCCGGATGCGATTGCCTACTCCACCGTCTATGTCGGCAAAAGCGACAGTTTTTCAAAGTACGGCGATTTTTTGGGAATTTCCGAAACGATCGATACCGGCAATCAAATCAAAAACGACAATGCGTTTGTGTTTGCCGACGCGAGTTTTTCCAATGAAGACATTGTCTCCGTCATCGCCCATGAAACAGGACATCTGCTGGGAGAAAAGCATGAGACGCCCATTGGAGGAATTTCCGATTACGCCGCCACCTTTTACGAAAACAACGTGCTGAACGATTACAAAGCCACCGCGGATTCCCTGGGCACCCAGAGCACAGGCTTTACTTACAAAGGCAATATCAGCGCATACGGTTCCGGAATCAACACCGGAGATCGCGACTGGTTCTATTTTACCGCCGGAACCACGGGAAAAGTTACATTAAATATCGATTCCGCCCAGGCCCAAGTCACTTATTATCTCAACGGCAAGTATTCCTATTGTTACAATACCCAGCCGCTCACGGTCAATGTCACCAAAGGCTCGACCTATTACTTTGAAGTTTCGAGCCGAACGGCCGCATACGGATTTTCCTACAGCGTAACCGGAGCATTTTCAGGCGGCGGAGGCGGTTCCGGCCATAAGCCCGACCTGATGTTTTACAAACCGTCGGGATGGTCCTCCAGCGCCGTTATCCATCAAACAGCCGGCCGGAGTCATACCAAACTCGATTCGACGGCGAAATCCTATCTGGACGTCGCCATCCTGAATAACGGCAAGGGCAACGCCTCAAGCGCCATTGCGAACGTATCCATCGATGGCAAGGTGCATACTTCTTTCATCGTTACAGCTTTGACCAGCAGATATTATGCCTCCAAAACCAATCTCGACCTGGGCGTCCTCTCCGCGGGGAAACATACGATCACCGTTTCCATCGACCCGAGCGGCACGCTCAAAGAAACCAATACCAAAAACAACGTTTTGAACAAGACCGTCACCGTCAGGGATACGACTCCGCCGGGCAAAGTGGCCTCGTGCAGCGCCTATCAGGACAAATACAACGCAGTTCTATCCTGGAACGCCGCAACCGACAACGTCAAAGTGGGGAAATACCAAATCTCCTATCGCCAGACCGGCTCCGCCGCAAAAACCGCCACCGCCGCCACGACTTCCTTTACCGTTAAAAACCTCAAACCGGGAACTTATCACTACACCGTCACCGCAATCGATTCGTCGAAAAACCGTGGCGCGGCAAGCGATTCTTATCAAATCACAATCAAGGACGTTACAGCCCCCGGCACGGTGTCGGTCAGCGCAAAAAGTTCCGGCGCCACCGTCAAGTTGAGCTGGAAAACCCCGAAGGATAATGTCGGCGTCACCGGCTATATCCTGAAATACGGCGACAACCTGGAAAAGACGCTCCACCTGTCGGCGAACCAATTGAGCCATCAGTTCACCAATGTCGCCCCGGGAACATTTCAATACCAGCTTTCCGCCGTGGACGCCGCCGGCAATATCGGCAAGGCCGCCGTAAAGAAGACAACCGTCAAAACCTCATCGCCCGCCTATGCTTCCGGCACGGCAGGCATGGAGAATTCCCCGCTGGATCTTCTTCCGGGGGATCTTTACGGCGCGCCGGAGTTGAATGTGGATTTCAGTTCCCTTCAGCCCGGCTGCGGAGTTCCGCAGTTTGACAGCCTCGCCCTGCAGGATTTGCGCGCATTTCCCGGTTCGGCCGCTCCGCAGCCCGGCGTCGCCGATTCCAATTTCAGCCTGTTCGGCGCTCATAAACCGGAAGGCTTCCTGGCATGACGCTCCCCGCAATTCCGGAACCCTGAAAGAATCAAAGATTCCGGCCGACCGCGTAGGAATAGAGGGCGATGCCCGGTGCTTCGCCCCGAAGCGCCTGGATTGTCCGCAGCTCCTTCGCATTCGGCGGGTCGAACGGGACAATCTGGGGGAGCGGCCAGCTCTCCGGCTTCTCCCAGTAAGGGGCGAGATAGCCACAGGCCTTTTCGATCCGGCTTTCGTCGAACGGCACGCCGAGGTTGCGCGCCATGTTGCGCGCCGCAAGAAAGCCGAGCAGGTTGAAGGTGGAGTAGTAGAAGGGCAACGTGCGCGCCTCCTCATGCACCTGACAGCCCTCCGATGTAATCTGCGCGGCGATCCGGGCTTCGCAGGATTCCAGCCGCTCGCGCGCGACATCCTCCCGCCCGGTGAACAGGGCGAATCCC
>JAVBSA010000185.1:0-3887 GCA_031556915.1 Victivallis sp. | reverse complement strand
GATCCGGTTCAGGTTGCTCATTCGTGAATCTCCTTATGAAATATTTAGGATCGCATTTCGATGATAATGTAGCAATATGCGTGCCAACTCCGTTTTGAGCGGAGGCGCGGCGTATCGGGATAATATATCTTACAAAAGCGTAAAAAACAAATTTTTTAGCTTTACAAAAATGTAAAATCATTGCTTTCTGATTCTTTCTTCCTGCTCAGATTCTGCGATTGGCATGAATTTTGCTTTTCTCATGGGCAAAGAATATGAGAAAGGAACGACATCATATGAAACAGCAAGTTCAACAACGCCAGCGGTTCGACCTGCCGCCGGTCGCCGACAGCGGGCTTTACAGCTTCGGCAACGAGCACGACGCCTGCGGCGTCGGCATGGTCGCGGACCTCAACAACGTGCCCTCGCATGAGATGATTGCGATGGGATTGACCATTCTCAAGCGCCTGGCGCACCGGGGCGCGGCGGGCGGGGACCCCGATACCGGCGACGGGGCGGGGTTGCTTCTGGCGCTGCCCGACGCGTTTTTCCGCAAACACATCCCGAATCTCCCCCCGAAAGGGCATTACGGCGTCGCCATGATCTTCGGCGCCGAGGGGAAAGAGGCGGAATTGGAAAATATTGTAAAAGAGGAGGGCGCTTCCGTTCTCCTCTGGCGTGAAGTCCCCGTCGACCCTTCGCGGATCGGCCGCCTGGCGCGCGCCTCCCGCCCCCTCATCCGCCAGCTGTTCATCGCGGGGAACATCGACCAGGATGCGTTCGAACGCAAGCTCTATGTGATGCGCCGCCGGATCGAACAATCGGTTCCGGCTGCTTACATCTGCAGCATGTCCTCGCGCAGCATCGTCTACAAGGGGCTGTTGCTGGCCGGCCAGCTGGAACAGTTTTACCTCGATCTCGGCGACGTCGATTTTATGTCGCCCCTGGCGCTGGTCCACCAGCGTTACAGCACCAATACCTTCCCCGCCTGGCACTTGGCGCATCCCTTTCGCTACCTCGCGCACAACGGCGAAATCAATACGCTGCGCGGGAACCTCAATCAGCTCCGCAGCCGGGAACCCTCTCTCGCAAGTCCGCTGTTCGGGGAAGACATGGCGAAACTGCTGCCGCTGATCCGGGCGGGGCAGAGCGATTCCGCCTCTCTCGACAATATGCTGGAACTCCTGGTCGCTTCGGGGCGCGGCCTCGATCATGCCATGCTGATGCTTCTTCCGCAGGCATGGGGGAAGAAATATCATCTCGGGAGCGATGTGCGCGGCTTCTTCGAATACCATTCGGCCCTGATGGAGCCGTGGGACGGGCCCGCGGCGGTCGCCGCCAGCGACGGCGTCAACGCCTGTGCCGTTCTCGACCGCAACGGACTGCGGCCTGCGCGTTATACCCTCTGCAAAAACGGGTTATTTGTTCTCGCCTCTGAAACCGGGGTGCTGGATATCGACCCCGCCGAAGTGGTGAAAAAGGGGCGTCTCCGCCCCGGCGAAATGATTTATCTCGACCTGGTCAACCACCGGCTCATCAATGACGGCGAAATCAAGAGCCGGGCGGCGCGGCGCAAACCCTACCGGCGCTGGGTCGAAGAAAACAAGATCGCGGTTCACGGGCTTTTCTCTGAAATCACCCCGGACGGAATTCCGGGCGGGCTTGGATTTTTGCGGAAACTCTTCGGTTACACCCGTGAAGACCTCGAAGTCATCCTGCGCCCGATGGCCGAAAACGGCCAGGAGCCGGTCGGATCCATGGGGAACGACGCCGCGCTCGCGGTGCTTTCGGGCAAACCGCAATTGCTGTTTCACTATTTCAAGCAGCTGTTCGCCCAGGTGACCAATCCGCCCATCGACCCGATCCGCGAGGAGCTGGTCATGAGTCTCCTGACTTACATCGGCAATCAGGGGAACATTCTCGCCGAAACGCCGCAGCACGCCCGGCTGGTGAAGCTTGAGCGTCCGGTTTTGACCGGCGACGAACTTCGCCGGCTGCTCAAGATTTCGCATCGCGACTTCCGCGCCCGGCTGCTCAATATGGAGTTCCCCGCGGGCGGCGACGGGCGGCAGCTGCAACGCGCCCTCAAGCGCCTTGCCACCGATGCGGCGGCGGCGGCGGAAGAGGGATTCCGGATCCTCATCCTCTCCGACCGCAAACTTTCGCCCGGCATGACGCCACTTCCGTCGCTTCTGGCGACGGCGGCGGTCAACCGCGCGCTGACCGCCGCGGGGCGCCGCGCCGAAACCGGCATCATCGTCCAATCCGGCGAAGTGCGCGAGGTGATGCATTTTGCGCTTCTGCTCGGTTACGGCGCGACGGCGATCCACCCCTATCTCGCGCTCGAAACGGTGAGCGAACTTGCGTCGAACGGCAAGATCGCCGCCGAATCCATCACGGCGGCGGGCAACTATATCAGGGCGGTCGACAAGGGATTGCTGAAGATCATGTCGAAGATGGGCATTTCGACGCTTCGCAGCTACCGTTCGGGACAGGTTTTCGAGGCGCTCGGGCTCAGTTCGTCCGTGATCGACGAATTTCTGCCGGGGACCGCCAGCCGGATCGGCGGCATCGGATTCGATGAAATCGCCCGGGAAGCGAATCAGCGGCGTGAAGCTGCGGAACATCCTGAAACGGAACTGCTTCCGGTGGGTGGAGAATATGCGTTCCGCAAGAGTGGGGCGAACCATCTGTGGACGCCGGAATCTCTGGCGGCCTTCCGCAGCGCCGTCCAGAGGAACGATTACGCGAAGTTCAAAGAGTATTCGAAGCTGATCGACGACCAGGCGGGCCGGCTCTGCACGCTGCGCGGACTCTTCGAGTTTGCGGAAACGGAACCGATTCCGCTGGAAGAGGTTGAGAGCGTCGACAGCATTGTGAAGAAATTCGTCTCCGGCGCGATGTCGCTCGGCTCGCTGAGTCCCGAGGCGCATGAGGCGATCGCCGTCGCGATGAACAAACTCGGCGGCATGAGCAATTGCGGCGAGGGCGGCGAAGACTCCGCCCGCCGCGCACCCGGGCCCGGCGGCGAAGACCGCTCGAGCGCAATCCGGCAGATTGCCTCGGGCCGGTTCGGCGTCACCATCGATTATCTCCGGTTTGCCCGCGATCTTCAGATCAAGATGGCGCAGGGGGCAAAGCCGGGCGAGGGGGGGCAACTGCCTGGACACAAGGTGGATCGCTTTATTGCACAGGTTCGTCATTCGGTACCCGGCGTGACGCTGATTTCACCCCCGCCGCACCACGACATCTATTCGATCGAAGATCTGGCGCAGCTGATCTACGACCTCCGCTGCGCAAATCCGGCGGCGCGCGTCTCGGTGAAACTGGTCTCCGAGGTGGGCGTCGGCACGGTGGCGGCGGGCGTCGCCAAGGCGCACGCCGACGTGGTGCTCGTTGCGGGGCATGACGGCGGCACCGGCGCTTCGCCGCTCGGCAGCATCAAGCACGCGGGGCTGCCCTGGGAACTGGGGCTGGCCGAAACCCAGCAGACTTTGGTGCTGAACCGGTTGCGGGATCGGATCAAGGTCCAGGTGGACGGGCAGCTCAAGACCGGACGCGACGTGGTGATCGGCGCCCTGCTGGGAGCGGAGGAATTCGGCTTCGCCACGACGGTATTGGTTTGCCTCGGCTGTGTGATGATGCGCAAATGCCATGAAAACAGCTGCCCCGTCGGCGTCGCCACCCAGGACCCCGAATTGCGCAAGCGCTTCGCGGGCAAGCCGGAATATATCGTCAACTTTCTCCGCTTCATCGCTGAAGAGGCGCGGGAACATCTGGCGAAGCTCGGGTTGCGGAGTCTCGAAGAGGCGTGCGGACGCTCCGATCTTCTGCGCACACGCCGCGCGGTCGAGTTCTACAAGGCGAAGAACCTCGATTTCAGCGGGATCTTCCGGGCGGCGGAGGGC
>JAVBSA010000507.1:0-4473 GCA_031556915.1 Victivallis sp. | reverse complement strand
ATGGCATCGGTTCGCTTCAATACTCTTCGGATTCGCAGGATTTCATGCCGGTTTCGGAAGCGAACGGCACCGGCGGCGTTCATTATATGTGGCGGTTCCAGATTGCCCCGTACGTCGGAATTCAACTCTCCGACCCCGCATACGACAGCTCCGGCAAGGTGACCGGAACCAATCAGGGGAAGGTCACGGGCAGAACCCCGATTTTCCTCTGTGAATCCACCGCGCCGCCCGCGGCGGGAACGTTCGTGGACTACGGAATCTACAGCTACGGCATTTCCATGTGCTACAGCTTCACCATCGGCTGGGGATACGGCAAGGGCGGCGGGAACAAGCCGCACAAGCTCGGCGATCTCAAAGGGAAATCTCCCTCCGAAACGCTGCTGTGCGGTGAAACGTCCGATCTCTCCACCGACTCCCTTGCGCAGCGCTCGATGTTTTACGATGTCAACTCGGTCAATCCGATCACGGTCGGGAACCGGCACAACAACGGCATCAACGTCAGCTGGTCGGATGGGCACGCCTCCTGGATGAGCTATGCCCAACTCAACGCCGGAGTCAACGGCGACCGGAGCTACTACTGGAAGCTGATCAAGTAAGGAGTTTCGGGAAATGCGGAGCATCTGGTTCATTATCCTCCTTTGCGTCATGCTTTCTCCCGCCGGCGCGGAGGAGGGCGTTCGGACGGTCAAGCCGGATTCTACGGGCAAACTCCGCGGCGTGATCCGGTTCGACCGGGAACTCGGGCCCGGCGACTGGCTGGTCCGCGCCGAGTTCCGGCTGGACTCCTTTCCGCCCGACGCCGAACTGGATATGACCCTGGAAATGGAACCGGCGAACGGCTTCAAGCTGCGTTGGCGCACCTTTACGCCGAGCCGGGAGTGGCGGGTATTGACCCTGCCCGTCACCGTGTCGCATCCGGGCAAACCGGTCCTGGTGATCGCCTCCCGCGCCGGCGGCTTCGGCGCATTGCAGATCCGCAATCCGGAAATCCTGAAATTCAAACCCGCTCCCGGTGAGAACCTGTTCCCGGACGGCGGGTTTATGAAAGGCGCCAAGGGCGAATTTCCCGCTCCCTGGTATCCGCAATTCGCCCCGGCCGGGGAGGAACGGTTGACCGATGCCGCGGGCTTCGGCGATTCCGGAACGGTGCTCCGGCTCTCCGCCGGGCCGGAGAAGGGGGCAACGGTTTCCTCCGTCCGTTACCCGTTCCCCGGCTCCGGAAAGATCGAGTTTTCCGTGTGGGCGAAAACTCCGGGGGATTCCGGTTCCGCTCCGCTGACGCTGCGGCTGCTGGGCGATTGGTACCAGTGGGGGCTCGCGAAAACCTTTCAGGCCGGCGGAGGCTGGCAGAAGTTCACCGTCATCGCCGACCGGCTGCCGGAAACGATCAGGGAGGAGCCCTATTTCTGGGCCAGGATCGACCTCGGCAAAAACGCGTCCGTCATGATCGGACGGGTCGAACTCAAGTTTACCGGGCTGGAAGGAGCCGTCGCGGCGGCCAAACAAAATGAGATTGAAAACCACTCTTTCCGTTCCGGCACTTACGGCTGGCAATTGTTCTCAGACAGCGCGACCTTTCCCGGGCTCGACCGTGCCGGACAATTCCTGGAGTGGCAGCCCCCCGTCTGGAAAGAGGACCGGCTTATCCTTCACCCGCACACCAGTTTGACCAGTTCCACCTTCGCTTCCGTTCCGGAGCGGGAGTACACGGTGCTGCTGCGGCTGAAGAATTTTGTCCCGGGCCGGACCGCCCGCCCCCGCGCCTATCTGCTGGACGGCAGCTGGCAGACCTTTTTCAGCGACTTCGAATTGACCGACGAATTCCGGGACTACACGTTTTCAGGCAAGCTGCCGCCTTCGTTCTACAATCTCTCCTATCTGCGGATCGACTCCCGCGAGGCGCCGCTGGTCATCGACCGCGTCCGGGTCGTCGCCGGCAAAGCCGGGGACTTCGGCGATGAAAACAACCCTGAGCTGGATTTTCTCGGCAGGAACATCGTCGCCGAAGCCGACCGCAACGCCGAAGTCGCGATCCGGCTGCGCGGAGTTGCCGGCGCGCGGCAGGTCAAAGTTGAAGTGCGCGATTTTACCGGCAAAATGATCCGGAGCGGAACGTTGGAATTTCCTCCGGACGGTGATCAAAGCCTTCCTTTCCGGCTCAATCCGGAAGGGAGGCGCGGCGTATTCCGGGTGACATTGCGCTGCGGTTTCCTGCAAAAAGAGTTCAAGTACGCCGTATTGAAGGACTTGTCGGGGCTGGAACTTCGCGAAATTCCCCTGGCCGGCCATCTTGCTCCGCTGGCGCAAATCGCCGATTACGACTTTCTCGACCGTTTCCTCGCCTTCCGGCGGCAGCCGTTCAACCGCTTTTTCCTCAAAGAAAACATTCCGTTCCGGCGGCATCCGGAATTGAGCGAAGCGTTGCTGCAACACCACCCCCGGCAGATCGTCTGCCTGGCCGGTTTCATCCCCGGCGAACACCAGATGAAAAGCAAATACGCCGTGGCCGCGGAGGTGACGCCGGAATTGGCCGCGGCCTATGCGGCGGATCTCGAACCGGTCCTCGCCGGGCTGGCCGGAACGGTTCAAGGGGTCGAACTCTTCAACGAGCCGTATTTATGGCGGTTTCGCGACGGGCCGCAGAAGGACCATCCGAACATGCCTCCGGCCAAGGTGGCGCGCTATCACCGGATCGCCCGTGAGGCGATCGACCGGAAACAGCTCCCGCTCCAGCTGATCGGCCCGGTGTCGCAGGGGAAATACGGCTTCGATTTTCTCGACGCGGGCGGCCTGGAGGCGATCGACGGCTACAGTTTTCACGGTTACGGGGAATCGGCCGACATCATGGACACCTGGAACCAGATCGCCGGGTGCCGCAAGTACCTGGAACGGAAGGGTAAAGCGCTTCCCATCCTGAATACGGAGCAATACTACGGCGTTCGCCGCCATTTTGTCACCAACCAGGACAATGAGGCGCAGCGCGGTTACTTTTCGGATTCCGAGCCGGAACACGCGGCGAAAGTCGCGGCGGAACTCATTCACCACGCGGCGGGCGGGTCGGCGATGGCCTTTTTTGAATACCGCTTTCTCTGGAGCGGAATCCGCGGCGACGAAACGGTCGTGCTCGATGCGCTCGGCACAGTCAACGCGGCGATTGAAATGCTGAGCAACGCCGGGCGCGGCGAACCGTTTCCGCTCGGCGGGGCGATGAAGTGTTTTCTCTTCCCCGATGCCGACGGCGGCCCTCTCGCTGCCCTGTATGCTCTCGACGCCGGGGCTCAAGGCGAACTCGCGTTGCCCGCCGGCCTTGCGGCATATGACGCGAACGGCAACCGGCTCGACGGGGAGCGGATTCCGGTCGGGAACGCTCCGCATTACCTGCGGCTGCCCGCAGGCGCTGATCCCCGGGCGGTGCTCGCGGGGTTGGAGTTCCTGAATCTCGGCGAACCGTTCCGGGTGGACGCGGCGATTTCCGGCCGGAACGAGGTCACGGTCGCAATCGGCAACCGGACGAACCGGAACGAAACGCTCTTCGTCACCCTGGCGGGGGAAGAACGGGAAATCTCCCTCGCTCCCGCCGAACGCCGGGAGATCCGTTTCCGGGTGCGGGAAGAATTTGCGCCGCAGGAGGAGCATACGCTCCGGATCGGTGTGAAGTCCCGCCACGGGCGTGATACGCTGGAGAAAAAGACTTCGGTCATCTACGCCGCCCGGGGCGGCGGCGCGGCAAACGGGCGCGAATATGTGCTCCGCAACCGGTCGACCCCGTTCAGTTTGAGTGAAAGCTGGAAGGGGCCGGAAGACCTTGGCGCCGTCTTCTCCTGCTATTGGAACGAAAAAGGGCTCGGGTTCGCGGTAACGGTTACCGACGACCGGTTCGTTTTCCCGGAGAGCGCTCCCGGGGGCTGGCAGCAGGATTCGCTTCAGGTGTACTTCAGCCTGCCGCGCGGCGATTGCAGTTACATCATCGGGTTGTTGCACGGCAAAACCCCGTTTGCCTACCTCGACCGGGGGACGGCCGGTCGCTTTATCGGCGAGGCCAACGCCACGATCGGGATGGATGCGGCGGTGACGGTAAGCATTGTTCCCGCCTCGAACCGGATCCGTTACGATCTCTTCTTTCCGGCGGAAACGCTTCCCGGCCTTCGCCTGGAAAGCGGGCAGGGGGGCAATTTCGCCCTGCTGGTCAACGACAACGACGGCAAAGGCCGCAAAACCGGACTCACCCTGACGCCTCCCGGAACGGAGCCTTTCCAGAATCAGAAACTTTATCCGAGGCTGATTCTGACGGAATGACCGGGACCGTCGGAGAAGAATCGAATATTTCGGAACCGAAACTGGAAAAGAGGGCGAAATGCGTCTATATTACCCGCGCATATATAAGGAATGAATTGAAATCTTCTAAACGCGAAGAGGATGCATGGAAAATATCTATATCACGGGGCGCGGGCTCCTGACTCCCCTCGGAACGAC
>JAVBSA010000449.1:0-15337 GCA_031556915.1 Victivallis sp. | reverse complement strand
GCTCCGGCGGCCAGTTGCGTCACGCTTTGTCCGTGTACTTCGTTGAGCACTGCAATTTGCATGCCGTATTGATTTTCGAGTTCGCCGTACCAGCCGATCCAGAGGCCGGATTGGGTTTTATGCTTCAGCCGTTCGCTGAAGAACGAAAATTGGAGGCCGCCGGAGTGTGTAGCCTGCGGGGTGCCGAGCAGACAGATTCCGACGGGTGTTTCGGTGCCGATGCGCACGAGCCATACTTCCCGGAGCGACGCCGGTATGGGCAGAAGTTTGAATTTTGTTGTTTCCAGCTGGGGAGCTTCCTCTGCGAAAGCGAGGGTGAGGCAGAAGAGAGCCGCCAAAAGAAGTCCGAGTTGTTTCATAAATTTTCCTCCGGTGTTGCGATAGCAAAACAATACTGCCGGAAATGGTATTTTGCAATTGCATTCGGCAAATACATCGTCCATATTGTCCATATTGTCCACAGATTTTTTGGAAACAGCTCTTGCATTTTGTGTTATTATGAAGTATAATTTTAGTATGAGTAATGATAATTTCACAATGTGAATGAATATGATTAAAGTTCTGGATAAAACGTTTGCGATTCTGGAGGCTGTGGTGTTGAATTCGCCGCGGCCGCTACGGATTTCGGTGTTGGCGGAGCGGTTCGGGATCAACAACGCGACTTGTTCGCGAATTTTGAAGGAGCTGTTGGATACGGGTTATGTGGTTCAAATATCGCGGCAGGAGGGTTATGCGGCGGGGCCCCGTGCTTTGACGTTTGCCAATGCGGTTTGTTACCGGGCGGAGTTGTTGGATGCGGCGCGTCCGTTGGTGGATGCGGCGGCGGCGGAGTTTTCGGCTTCGGTGTTGTTGGCGGAGCGCCGCGGGGAATTGCGTTTTGTGTTGTACCACCGGAATGGTTCGCCGGTTTTGCGGATCCGGTTGGACAAGCTGGCTTATGATAATTTGTTTTCGACGGCGACGGGTTTGGTGCTGACGGCTTTTGCGCCTGCGGCTGAGCGTGAGATGTTGATTGCGTCGCATCCGACGGATGGGCGCGAGTTGATTGCGGGTGTGGATGAGTTGGATCGCATTTTTGAGGAGCGCCGTGCGGTGTTCGCGGATAGCGGGCGCGGACAGGGGATTGCGGCGTTTCCGGTGTTTCGGAACGGGGTATTTGCGGCGGTGCTGGGCGGGTCGATTCCGTTTGACGAGTGGGGGGGAAGGGGCGGGGAGTTTGTGAGGGGGATGGAAGAGAAGGCGAGACTGCTGACGAGATCGGTGTCGAGGGTAAGTTCCGGCGCGTAGGGGAGGCGAAGCCGACCGGGTCCAGGGCCTTTCGGCCCTGGCGCGGTTTGCAAAGGGCGCGGAGCCCTTTGCCGGAGTTTGAGGCGGAGCCTCAAGCTTTCTCGCGCGCCGGTGACGCTGAAAAAGGAAAATTTGAAAAATTTTCCGCCACCAGGCGGGCGACGGTCTGCTTTGACCGCCAGGTCAAACAGACCCCGACCCCTGTCAGGCGCCCACGGTTTTTAAGTTCGAAACATGTTCAATTGCTGTCTGAACGTATAATAAAAGGTAATATCATGAAAATCACCGGCATCAAAACATTCATCTGCAACTGCTTCCGCACCAACTGGGTGTTCGTCAAGGTCGAAACCGACGCCGGACTCCACGGCTGGGGCGAAGCCACCCTCGAATACCGCGAGCCCACCGTCGTCGCCGCCATCCACGACCTCGAAAGCTATCTCATCGGCAAAGATCCCGCCAACATCGAAGCATTCCGGCACGACTGCTACCGCGACGCCTACTGGCGCGGAGGCCCCGTCCTCATGAGCGCTCTCGCCGGCGTCGAAATGGCCCTCTGGGACATCAAAGGCAAAGCCCTCAACGTCCCCGTCTATCAACTCCTCGGCGGCAAAGTCCGCGATTCCGTCCCCATCTACGTCAACGGATGGTTCGCACCCGCCAAAACTCCCGACGAATTCGCCGAAAAAGCCGACGAAGTACGCAAATGCAAATTCCTCGGCTGCAAATGGGACCCCTTCGGCCGGGCCTGGCAGCAGATCGGCAAACGCGAACTTGCCTCCGCCATGGAATGCGTCCGCAAAGTCGCCGGCGCCGTCGGCGAAGATGTCCTCCTCCTTATCGAAGGACACGGCCGCTTCGATATCCCCACTGCTGTCAAAATCGGGCAACAGTTGGAGGAATTCGACATCTACTGGTTCGAAGAACCCCTGCCGCCCGACGATTTGAACGGAATGCGCGAAGTCAAAGAACGCGTCCGCGTCTCCCTCGCCGCCGGCGAACGCCTCTACAACCGGTACGAATACCGCCAGTTCTTCGACCTCAATTGCGCCGATTACATCCAGCCGGATATCTCCCACGCGGGCGGAATCATGGAAATGCGCTTCCTCGGCGCCGAAGCCGAGGCGCGCCATATCGGTTTCTGCCCCCACAACCCCTCCGGGCCGGTGGCCAACGCGGCGACGCTCCAGCTGGCGGCCTGCATCCCGAACTTCGTCATCCTCGAAATGATGATGACCGACGTGCCCTTCCGCGCCGAAGTCTGCGATGAAAAACTGGTCATGCAAGACGGCAGAATGGTGATTCCCGAACGACCCGGCCTCGGAATCGACCTCGACGAAAAGGAACTCCTGAAACACCCCTATATCCGGACGGAACTGCGCCACTACCGCGGCGACCTGACCAACATCCGCCCGCCCGACGCGGAGCGCTATTACACACTCGGGTGAACTCCGACTCCGAAGGTGCTTTCGCTGAAAAAGATCCGGCACTTGAGAGCCTCCGCCGCAGCTTCCGCTTTTCCGGCGTCCGGCTCATCCAGCAACAGGAAGCGCAGCAGATATTCCTGTTCGCCCTGTTCCGTCAGCGGGTAGTCGTGATTCTCCGGCGCCTGATAGGGCGCGTGATGAGCGTAAAAGGGAGAGCGCAGCAAAGTCAGGCGCAAAAGGCCGTCCGGTTGAACATCGAGAGAGGTCAACTCGCGGGAAATCACCGCAACGGTTCTCCCGTCGCCGCCGGAGAGCATGCTCCAGGAACGGAAAGGGTACTCCTTGCCGTCCAGGGCACGGGGAATCGAGCCGCCCATGATCCCGTCGCGGCGGAACATCACGGGAAAGGCGGGCCGGAGACAGAGCTTCACAACCTGCCGCCCCCCGAACCAGGTCAGCCGCAGGGCGACTTCAACGCAGTCGGTTCCGGAATAACGGCGTACCCGGAGCCGCATTTTGCCATCCGGCGCAGTCAGGTCGGCGACGCTTTCCGCCACCCGCAGCCCCCCCTCCCGCACCCGCCAGGGAGATGCGGCGCGGAAACAAGCTGTCCCATCGGTCCGATAACCGGTCATGCCGTGCGACCAGGTATCGCTGTCGTCGACGAATGCCATGATGGAAAGTGATTCCGTCCAGGAAGCGCCGTCCCGTTCCAGCCGGATTCCTCCATCTTCCCGCAGCGCGGCTTTCAAACGGGAATTACCGACGGAATCAATTTCGGCCGTGACCGTGTCGGCATTGGCGTAAAATGGCGTTTGTTTCAGGGCGAACGACAGGATCCGCCGACTTCCCGCAGGGATGTTCAAACGGATGGCGCAGCGGAGAAGCGAGCCGGAGGCCGCTTCCGGTTCGAGCCGCTGGAACGGGACCGCTTCGCCGTTCTCATCGCGCAAGTCGCCGAGATCGTCCCGCAACTGAAATTCGTTTTTACGGCATTCCGGCGGCACCCACGGCCCCAGCCAGGGTTCGAACTCGAAATAATCGTCGAAATTGGTTCCGGGATTGTCGAAAATCATCCGCTGACAGGGGGACGGCGGCAACGCGGCATTGCGCTGCCGGATCGCGTTTTCGATCATTTCACGGGCGACGGCCCTGGCGCCCCCCGTCAACTCATAGGCCTCGCCGTAAGCGGAACGGATGGAACAGCCGGCCAGCAGATCGTGGAAACTGGCGAAGAAGAGATCTTTCCACGCCTGTTCCAACGCATTCCGCCGCGCCGGATCGGGCGGAAGGTTCCAGATTTTGATTCCGGTTTCCGCTGCAAGCAGCAGGCCGGTTGTCTCTTGCATTTCCCGTTTGATGCGGCCGACCGCGCTGTAACAGCCGACCGCGTGATGCTGCAATTCATCGCGGACCACCGGCAGGGCAGCGCCGGAATTCCGCACTTCGTCAAAAAAACGGTCCGGCCAGCTGAATTCGAATTCGACGCCGGGAATCTGATTCCAGCGCGCGAAAAGCCAGGCCAGTTCCTCGCGGACCGGACCGCCGCCGTGATCCCCCACACCGACGAAGAGCATTGTGTGTCCGGCGGCTTTATCGGCGGTCGCCAGCGCGGCATCGAGATTGGCGGTGAGTTCTTCTTCGAGAAACATCCGGTTGGTACAGTAGGAGCGGGGAATCCGGAATGTCAGCAAACGGCTCCCCGAGGGGGATTCCCAATGAAACAGGGTCGACGGCAACTCTTTTTCATGGGGGCCGGGGCGCATCATGACATAGTTGGTCATGCCGAAATCGGCATAGAAGTCCGGCAGCGTGGCGGCGTGCCCGAAACTGTCCACATTGTAGCCGGTTTTTACGGAAATCCGGAAGCGTTCGCGAAAGTAACGGATCGACCACTCCGTCTGTCGGCGCAAAAGTTCGGGCGGCGTCAGGTTGCAGTCGCTTTGCACATACCAATTGCCGGCGGGGTGCCAGCGGCCGGCTTCGACATGGTCGCGGATGCGGCGGAACAGCGCCGGATCGAGCTGTTCGACCGTCTCGTAGAACCATGACTCGCCGCGCGTCATATGAATCCGGGGATATTCATCCAGCAGATCGCACGCGGTGCGGGCCGTCGCCAGAACCGCATCCTTGCCCTGGGAACGCCTCCAGAGCCATACCGGATCGAGATGGGAATTCAGGATGATGTGAATTTTCACGGCAATCTCACGCGGGATAAACGTAACCGGCCGCTTCCATGGCCCGTTTGAACGCTTCGAGCTCTTCCAATGTGTAATCGGCCGCCGGATAAACGGCTTCCCCCACGTCGTAGCCGCTCAGGCGCAGCGACGCTTTGACCGGGCGGATGATGTTCCCTTTGCACCAGCCGACGGTCACGGCGATGATCCGGTTGATGCGGTTTTGCGTCTCCTGCGCCCCGGCGAGGTCTTCCGCCTTGAATTGCCGGTAAAGCCCGACGAAAAGTTCCGGCATCAGGTTGTAGTTGCAGCCGATTCCGCCGTCGGCTCCCATCGCGAGTCCGCAGAGCAGCGATTCATCCGGGCCGTTGATGACGTTGATGTTGCCGCCGTTGAGGCGCTTGAGCTGCCACATCAGGAAATAATGGTTCCGGGTGTCTTTTGCGCCTACGATATTTTCCACGGCCAGCAGCCGGTCGATCATCCGGTTGACGTCGACATTGTTGCCGGTGTGGTTCGCGTAAACGATGATCGGCAGATCGGTGTTGGCGGCCATGCGTTTGTAGAAATCGATGATTTCATCCATGGAATAACCGAAGTAGATGGAGGGCAGAATGGAGGAAATTCCGCCGGCCCCCGCCTCCGTCGCATGCCGGGTCAGCTCCATGACCTCCTCGCTGCAGATTGCGCCGGTGTGGACGATCACTTTGCCGCGCCCGGCGTTGCCTTCGATCGCCGCTTCGGTCATCGCTTTGCGTTGCGCCGCCGAAAGCAGGACGCCTTCGCCGGTGCCGCCCGCGACATAAAAACCGTCGACTCCGGCGGCGAGCTGGTCGTTCACCAGTTTTTTGACCGTTTCCGTTTTGACTCTGCCCTTGCTGTCGAGGGGAGTCACCAGGGCCGGCAGAATGCCGGTGAATTGAACTTTATTCATGATTTTCCTTTGCTTTGGCGACTTCCCGCCAGGACCATATCGAGAGCTTCCGCTGTTCGGCGTTTGCCGTTCCGGCCAACAGGCTGTAGAGATAGGAGACAACGATGGCCGTTGAAATAATGAACACGCTCAGGAACAGGAAGCCGATCCGGTTTTCCGGCGGCTGCAGCAGATAACGGAAGATCGTCAGGTAAAACGCCACCGGAACCGAAGCGATCACCCCCGCCCACATGCCGTGCGCCGAGGTGCGGCCGGTCAAAAGCCCCATGGCGAAGATCGCCGTGCCGAACGCGCCGCATACGGTCAGGCAGACATTCGAAACTTCGAGCAGCGAAATGTTCCGGCCGCGGAAAACGAGTTCGATTCCGATTCCGGCTCCCACGGAAATCACTCCGACCGCCAGCGTGACGAGTTTGGCCACGGAAAGATAATGGCGATCCTCCCGGCCGGGGCGCAGAGTACGCTGATAGAGGTCTTTCACAAACACCGCGCTCAGGGAGTTCAGCACCGAAGTCATCGTGCTCATCACCGCCGCCAGGATGCCCGCCGCCAGGATGCCGCGGCATCCGACCGGCAGTTCATGGGCGATGAAACGGCAGAATGCGGCGTCTCCGTCCGGAAGCGGGGAAACCGGCTGAAGTTTGCTGAAATAAAAGAACACCGCCAGCCCGCCGAAATAGAAGAGGAAACAGATCGGAATCTGGCAGGCCGTATTCGCCGAGACCGCCCAGGCCACTTCACGGAAGTTTTTGCAGGACATGCAGCGCTGCAGATTGATCTGGTCGATCGCCGGGCCGATCAATGCGAACGGCAGGCCGAACAGCCAGGGCCAGATGGAGATCCGGACCTTGGCCGACCAGGCGAAGAAATCGGAGTCCGCGCCGACGTTGAACAGCCGCCGGTGTCCCGCCGCATATTCCCATATCCCGCTCAGGCCGGAAGAACCCGGGACGCACCAGGCGACAAAACCGATCACCACCAGGATTCCGCCGAGCATCACGAAGAATTGCATGACGTCCGTCCAGAGCACCCCCTCCATTCCCCCCAGGCAGGTATAGACGGTCGAAAAGACGCCGATGACCAGGATCGACACCCACGCCGGCCACCCGATGCAGCTCTCCATCAGGATCGCGGTGGCGTAGAGAACCACCCCCAGGTAGACCAGCCGTATGAGCAGGAAAATGACGCCGCTGAGGGAACGGATCGATACGGAAAACCGCCGTTCCAGGTATTCGTTCACCGTCCAGAGCTTCAGGTTGTAAAAAAACTTCATGAAGATGAAGAGCGAAATCGGCAGCGCGATGACCGGGATAATGGCCGAAAGCAGCATGGTGCAGCCGAAATTATAGGCTTCGCCCGGCATGGCGATGTAGCTGATCGCACTGAAAAGCGAGGCGAAAAGGCTGATTGCCACCGGCCACCATTTCATGGCGCGCCCGGCGAGAAAATAATTTTCCGTATCCGTCTGTTTTTTACCGCAGATGCAGCCGATGTAGAGACTGACGGCCAGATAGATCGCACAGATAAGCAAATCGATGGGACTCATGATATTACGGTTTCCAGACGGCCATTTCGACGTGACAGGCCGGTTTGTTTTTCGAGTTGTAATAATAGGCGCTGGCGATTCGCCCGTCGGCAAGTTGCACGGAGACCGGGTAGCCCAGGTCCTCGTGAATGCCGCGGTCGCGGATGACGACTTCGTTGGCGACATCCCAGGTGAGTCCGCCGTCCCGGCTGAAACATCCGCGGATCCCCAACGGGTAGTAGCGGTAGCCGTAGGTGGCCAGGATCCGCCCGTCGGCAAGCTGTGTCAGGTGCTGCGGAAAACCGCGCACCGCGGTTTTTTCAGGCGTGCTCCAGGTGCGGCCCTGATCCGTGGAGCGGCTGAGGCGCATGTAGCCGTCGGAATGAACCCGTATGGCGCACAGCATGGCGCCGTCGGCCAGCACAAGAAGATGCGGCTCCTGAATGGTGCCGGGGTCGGCGATCGGCGATTCGGCGATCGTGCCGATTTTCTCCCATTGCCGGGCATCGGCGGAGCCTTTGAGGAGATCGATGAACCGTTTGCCCTCGCGGACGGCGATCGTCGGCTGGTAGAAGGAACCGTTGTGAAATGCCGGGCCGTGAGGCGAAAAACCGGGCACTTCAAAGGGGTCGTTCCAGTTCGCGCCGTTGTCGCTGCTGAAACGGTAGTAAGATTTGCCGAGACGCACGCCGGCGCGCTTGACGTATGAAGTCGCCGAAGCGTAACGCTTTGCCGCTTCGCCGTCGTTCCAACTCATGGCGTCGCGCCAGGTCAGCAGCAGCCGCCCGTCGGAGAGCTGGAGCAGCGCGGGATCGCGTTCATCGCCGGCTCCGTCGGCCAGGCAGACCGGAACGGACCAGTTTTCGCCGGCGTCGACGCTGCGCGAAAAAACGATGCGCCCATATGGGCAGACATGTTCCTCGCCCTCGCGGCTGACCGCGGCGAAAGAGCCGTCTTTGAGGATGGCGAATCCCGGGAAATAGAAGTTGCGTTTCGGGAGCGCACTGATGTCGGAATAACGGATTTCGTCTCCGGCGTGAGCGAGCGGTTTTTCCGAAGGGCCCCTGGTTTGGAACTCCGTGGCGCGATCCGGTTTGTAGGGGTACACCACCGTGAAGTTTTTGATTCCGCCGCTGAATCCCCGTTTGCTGAATTTCCGCAGATTGGGATTGCCGAGAATGAAATGAACGCCGGTGCCGGTTTTGAACTCCGGGGGCAAGGGAGCGGACACTTCCGCATCTTCGCCGATCTGAATGGACAGGATATTGCGGTGCGCATCGGCGCGAACCGTCACATGTACCCAGACGCCGGGCGTGAAGCGGAACTTTGTGCGCGCCTGGCTGAGCCCTTCGCCGGTCGAGGACAACGCTTTGATTTCCCATTGCTCCCGGTCCGCCCGGGGATTGCTCAAGTGCACCGAAAGCATCGGCCCTTCCAGGATTCGGGGAAAGGCGTTGCTCTGGCGGGCGTCCGGGCAGAAATCGAATTCGAATTTGATGCCTTCGGCGCAATTGTAGACGCCGGGTACGGCCGCCGAGCTTGCGGATTCCTCGGCGGCTGTGAAGCGCAATTGCTCCCCTCGCACGTCCGGCGGCAGCTCGCCGGGGGTGAACTGTTGCGGCGAAACGCGCCTGGTATTGCGCAGTTCCGCGGCCGGGTCCAGATAATCCGCAGCCGGCAGCGCCGGAATGCAGCAGGAAATGATAAGGAGCAAAATGGTACGGTGCATCATATCGGCTTTCATTTGGTTACGGTGTAGAAATAGTTCCACCAGAAGTCGCTGTCGGCGGAGCTTGCGTCGGAGGCTTGCAGAAGCGCCTCCACGTGACCGTCCAGGAACACGGCGTTCATCCGTTTGCTGTGGACGAACCCGAAATAGACCAGGCCGTTTCCGGCGGAACCCTGCTCGAACTTGATATTCTGCGGTTCCAGGTCGGTCACCAGCGCGATCTGGGCGAAGCTTTTCCGGAACCGGGTCACCCGGGTGAAAGCAATATCGTCGGCGGTATCCATCGAATTGATGGGCGGCGGCGCCTTGGTTTTGTCTTTCGACATTCCGTTCTGGGTGTATCCGACCGATCCTGCTGTGTCTTCCATGGCGTTCGCCGCACGGTTCCAGTGTCTCAGCGTAATGTTTCTGCCGTTGGCCGCGGCCATCTCCTTCAGCGCCGGGAGCGTGGTGGGACATTCCATGATGTGATCGCTCTTGAGGTAATCGTAAAGCAGGGAATTCCAGAACACCTTTCCCGGAGCGGGCCGGTACCACACATATTGCTGGGGCAGGTAGTCGCTGTAATCGTCGCGGTAGGAGAGCGCGCCCAGGCCGATCGATTTGAGGTTGTTCACGCAGCTTGTGGCCTTCGCCCGCTCCCGGGCGGCGTTCAATGCGGGCAGCAGCATGGCGGCGAGAATCGCGATGATTGCGATCACGACAAGAAGCTCGATTAGCGTGAATGATGACTTGATCCGGGGCTTCATCCTATTGTCCTCCTTGATTCGATCCCAAACCGGGAACTGTTTTGACAGGATACCTGCTTAAAGCTGTTGTTCGAAGCGTTTGCGCGCCCTGGCGATATGGGCCGCCATGCGTTTGCCCGCCAGCTTGACGTCTCCGGCTTCGATGGCGTCCACGATGGCGCCGTGTTCGTCGGGGGACGGGGTCGATTTGCTCCGCTTGAAGAGATTGCCGTCAAGAAAATAACGGGTGCTGTTGAACGCATTGAAGAGGATGAAGTTATCCGTCGCAAACTTCTGCATGAGCGTGGATTGGCAGGAGTCGCAGATCAACTGGTGAAAATCCCGGTCGGCTCCGTCGATTTCGACCGGATCGGCCGCGTGAAGCCAGCGCTCGCTGTATTTCCGGAGTTCGGCTATCGTTTCCGGGGAGGCTCCCAGCGTCGTCAGTTTCTCGACGGTCAGTTTTTCAAGCGATTCCCGGATCTCGAACAGGTCGCAGAGTTCCCGCAGGGAAAATACACGCATCCGGCAACCGGCGTTGACCGTGCGTTCCACGATGTAATTTTGCTCGAAACGGGCCAGAACTTCGCGAATGACGGTACGCGACACCTGATACTGCTTGCCCAGTACTTCCGCGGCGAGTTTGTCGCCGGGGCGGATAACGCCGCGGCGCATATCGTTCAGCATGGAGTTATAAACGAAGTCGGAATTTTCTCCCCGAACTTTCCCGGTCGATTCCATTTCTTTTTGCCTTCTGTTTATTTCAGTGAACTGTTTGTGATGTTTTTCGTTATTAATTATACGAAATTGCATGCAATATGTCAAGTCTCTTTGCGATTATTTTTCGATTTTATTTGAGTTTTGGATCATGTCTTTTATTGCGTTAATGTTTATATTGTATTGATTATTATTGCTTTATGTTTTATTTTTGCTGTTGATTCGTCATCTTTATTGCATGCAATTTATTTTGTTCGAAGAAAATAAATGGTGAATTTTTCTGAAGTTGCTCCGGCGAGGAAATGTTTTTTTTGCGTTGAGAAAGGTTTTCTGCGGTGGGAATGCTTGGCAAAATACCGCAAATATGCTATCTTAAAAGAAAGGCAAAGACCGGAGGAAGTTTGATGACGCGGGAATTCAATACACGGCTCCTGACGCTCGGAAGCGCCGGGATGCGGGGTGTCGTGGGCGCCGGGCTCACGCCCGGAGGTGCGAGCGATTTTGCCGCCGCTTTCGCCGCTTTCACCGGCGGCGGCAGCGTCCTTGTGGGGTGCGATACGCGCACTTCCTCTGAAATGCTCAAGTGCGCCGTCGTTTCGGCGCTCGCCGGCGGCGGCTGCCGGGTGGTCGACGGCGGAATCCTTACCGCCGGCATGATGCATTATCTGGTTCCCGCCATGGAGTTCGCCGGCGGAATCCTCATCACCGGCGGCCACCAGAAGGCGGGGTGGAACTCTTTGATTCCGCTCGCGCCGGACGGCTCCTATTTCGATTCCCTCCGCTGCCGCGAACTCTTCGACCTCTATCTCGGGCGGAATTTCGCCACGGTCGGAGCCGCCGCCGTGAAACCGGTCGAAAAACTCAGGTCCGAAGCGCTCGACGCTTATTGGCGTTTCCTCGAGGGGATGCTCGATGTCGCGGCCATCCGCCGCGCCGATATCAGGCTGGTCGGGGATTTCTGCAACGGCGCGGGCGCTCCTTATGCTCGCACCTTCGCCGAAATTCTCGGCGTCCGGTTGCTCGCGGTCAACGACACGCCTTCGGGCGTATTGCCGCGCGACCCCGAACCGCGGCCCCGGAGCGAATCGCCGATCCGCTCGATCATCGAACCCCTGGGCGCGGCGGCCGGGCTGGTTTTCAACAGCGACCTCTCCCGCATGGGCATCGTCAGCGACAGCGGGGAACCGTTGAGCGAAGAGATGACATTCGCTTTCGCCGCCGATTATCTCCTGGAAAAATTGCCGGTCAATTCGGGGATGGTGACCAATGTCTGCTCTTCGAGAACGCTCGACGACATCGCGCGCCGCCGCGGGGCGAAGCTCGAGAAATCCCGCGTGGGCCAGTCCGCCGTCATCGACCTCGCGCGTTCCGGCGAAGCCGCCGTGGCGGGGGAAGGGAGCGGTTCCTTTACCCTCTCCCCCCTGCGCGGATTCGACGGCTTCCTGATGGCGGGCGTACTGCTTGAGTCCATCGCCGTGCGGGGCCAAAGCGTGAGCGAACAGATCCGCGCCCTGCCGCGTTACAAAATGGTCAAGCTGGCGATTCCGTCGAATTCGCCGCACGCCTATCAGCAGCTGCGGCAGATGCGGCGCGCGTTTGCCGACGCGGAAAGCATCTCCGAGATCGACGGGTTCCGGTTCGATTGGCCGGATGGATTCCTGAGTTTGCGCCTTTCCTCCACCGAATCGATCCTGAGGTTGATTTCAGAGTCGGCGGAAAGCGAAAAAGCCGAGGAGCGCGCCTGGCAGGCGCGGATTTCCTGGGAACGGCTGGTGTAGGCATTTCGCGCGGTTGCGCGGTTTATATATGATTTGGAATGAAAAAAATGAAGCAATGGAGGTTTTCTTATGAGTCATGCCGGGGATAAGACGCGCATCTGGGTGAACCGTTTCGTCAAGCTGATCGTTTTTCTCGTGATCGCCTACGGCGCTTTCTGGGTGTACACGAACTGGGATTATATCCGCGACCGCGGCAGCGCCCGGTACGAGGAGGAACGCTACGGCGTCCTGTGGCGTACCAATCTCCGCGCCGCCAAGGAATTCGCCAAAGAGCACAAGCGCCAGATCATGCTTGTCTACCTCAATTCCGGAACGAACAATGTTGCCAGCAATACGCTGATCAGCACGGTTTTTCCGTCGAGAAGCTTCCAGGCGGCGGCGCAAACCTACATCCCGCTGCTCTGCGACGTCAGGCATGGCGTGGAGGAAGGGGCGCGGATCCAGAACAATCAGTCTGAACTCATCAAGGATTTCGGCCTCGGAACCAGCTACGGCACGCTGATCCGGATAGACGCCGACGGGCGCGAGCTCGAACGCGTCGTGTTCTCCAATCAGGGCTCGGTCGATCTGATCAATAAACTTGCCGGCGGCAAGTTCGTTGCGCTCGCCCCCGTGAAGCGGCCCGAAATCAAGGATCCCGTGAAAGATAAGGTGGTCGAAGGGACGGGAAAAGCCAAATCGCTGGTCGGTTCCGAAGGAACCATCACCACCGAACCGGCTCCCGCGGCTCCCGCCGTTCCCGCCGCCGCTGCTGAATAAGGAACTGTTGTTTTGAAAAAGTTTGCCGTTTTCGCGATTTTCGCCGCCTTTGTCTGTCTGTCGGCGCTCACCGGTTGCTCTTCCGCCGCCTCGCTGCTTGCGGCGGCGGAGAAGGGCGACCCGAAGGCCCAGTATGCGTTGGCGGAGTCCTACCGTTCCGTCGATCCCGCGCTCGCCTTTCTCTGGATGAAACGCGCGGCTGACCAGGATTACGGAAAGGCGCTCATCGCGGTCGGCAAATTTTATCGCGACGGAATCGGCGTGGCGGGGAATCCCGCCGAAGCGTTCGCCTGCTGGGAAAAGGCTCTTTTCACATCCCGGGAGCCGGAGGCGGCACGGCTGCTCCTGGCCGTGCTGCTGCCGGAACCGCCCCCCGGCAAGGCGGCGCTGGCGGTGCGCTGTTACGAAGCGCTGCTGCAGTCGCCGGAGTCTTCTTTTGAGGAGAGAACCGAATACGCCGCCCGCGCGCTCGCCGACGGGGAAAAACTCTATACGCTGTTGCGGAGCGCCGGCCGGTTCGCCGACCTCCGCGCGATGCAGGGGCGGTTCACCGCCTGTTTCCGGGTTTCCGAACAATATTTCGATCTCTCCGATCCCGGGGTGCTGGCCGAAATGGACCGTTTGAGCGACGAACATTTCGTTCTGCCGGCGCTCCGCGGTTCCATGCCGGTTCCGCCCGCGATTGAAAAATTGCGCCCCGAATACCGGGCGCTTCTCGGCGTTTGCGACTCGCTGCGGTTCGGCGAGATCGCCGCTTTGCTGGAAAAGGCGCGCGTCCACAAAGATTTTGAAGAATTCATGACCTCGGTTCCGGACCTGGTGACGCCGATCTTCTTCGGCAAGCCGGAACTCTATCGCGGGATCAGTGCCGGGCGGTCGCTCTACGATTTCGCCCTGTTCGGCTCCACGATCGAACCGGAGCGAAGCTATGACGATTTCGATTTCCCCTTTCTCACGATCCGCTGCCGGAGCACGGTACAGGACGGGCGCGGATTCTTTTTCTTCGGCCGCCCCGGTTTGCTCCCGCTCCCGGCCGACCGTTATCAGGAGTACGGCAAGGCCGAACTCTACGGCCTCAAGATCGAATTCAACCGCGATCCCGATTTCAAGGCTCGCCTGGAGACGGTGAACCGCGTTGCAGGGGAACTTCTGCCGGTGGAGCACACCTACCGGATCATTTTCGACAGCCGCCCCTACGTGGTCAAGGTGACCGTGCCGGTTTACGAACGGATCGGCGGGAAACTGCTGATCCGCATGACCGGCGGAGCTCCCCCGCTGAGGGCGGAGCTCGAGGAACTCGTACCCGGCTCTCCCGAATACCGGTTCTGGGAAAATAACATTGCCATGCATTCGGTCAACGGCGTTTTTACCTGGAAGAATCAAAATGCCGAACGTTATTATACTTGCGAAAACGCGTATGAGCGGTTGAAATTGAAGAGTTATGAAAAGGAGCCTTTCCTCGAACGGGTGATGCGGGAATTCCGCCCCGGCGAGACGCTCGAGGTCATCGACCTCCGGCGCAAGGCGATCCTTTCCAGGGGAGTGGAGGAGGAGAAGAAATGAAAGTTGTATGGTTGATTCTGTTTGCGGCAACGTTCCTGCTGACCGGCTGTTTTAACCGGCCGGGGGGAGTGGAAACCGTGGAGGAGGTGCTGCCGACGGATCTCGCGGCGCGGGAAGTGCTGAAGGTGGAGAATTCCTTTCTGCTCGGCACCCTTTCCCCGCTCGCGGTCGATCGGGCTTACCGCGAGAGCGTGCGGTTGATCCGCACCGGGCAGTTGAGTTATGCGGAGGCGCCCTTTTTCTCCGGCATGACCGACGAGGCGCTGATCCGGCAGGCGGTTTTGAGCTGGGACCTGGCCCCGCTGTTTGAGCAACTGCCCGCCAAAACGCAAATTCGGGTGAGGAGTTTCCCCAACCGCAAGCCGAACGCCCTGTTCGAAGAGGGGTTGACGCGGCTCCTGGCCGCCAATACCGAAAAGACGGAAGTTGTCCGCGAAGGCGGCGGATACATCCTTTTCTACGAGCCGGTGACCGAGGCGGTTTACCGCAGCTGGAGCATGAAGGGGAAGCTGCCTTACCTTCAGCGCTATGTTTCGGCCGGAGCGTTCCTGGAACTCATCGACGGGGGCGGCCGGGTGATTTTTTCATCTCCCATCGAGAGTTCGGCCAATTACATCGGCAGCTTTGAACCGCTCTGTTTCCTGCCTGCGATGCGCGGAGAGGAGACCGCCGAGCTGACTCTCCCCATGGAACAACGCCGGGCGGTGCGCGAAAGC
>JAVBSA010000573.1:0-3187 GCA_031556915.1 Victivallis sp. | reverse complement strand
GTCGTCGCTTTCGCTTCCTAGCTTTTTTGCTTCGCACAAAAGTTCCTTCACATCCCTTCGCGGCGCTGACCGCGCTTTGTTATGCAAACGACGGTTTGGGGTATGAATGGAAGCCGCAAACGACGGTTTGGGGTATGCATGGGAGCTGCAACCGGCGTCTTCCGGTCTGCGGCGAAAAGCCATGTCCCCCTTTTGGGGCTGTTTCGGATGGATTGCTTCGGCCATTTGCGTCGAGATGCCGTTTCAGCACCGGAGGCATACTCGGAGAGTATGTCGAGGAGCTGGAAGCGGCGTATCGGCACAAATGGACAAGCAAGCCGCCGAAACAGCCCCAAAAGGGGGAAATAAAAAAAGAAGGCAGGTGTCTTCTCTCGTCCTACTGTGTACTGTAAGCTCAAAAGAGAGCCCGATGCGTATCATATTCCGAGAATGACCTGCCTTCTGGTATTCACTATACTCGCTTTAAAAAGAAAGTCAAGGGGGGAAGGTGAATATTTTTAAGCTACTGCGCTTGTCAGAGCGGGCAGAGAAAACTGCCGCCGCCTCCCGGTAGCTCCTGCCGGGAACCGTCGGGCAGATGGGCGACGCCCTTCAGTCCCTGCGGCAAACGGGTTTTCAGGAGGAAGGAACCTTTCTGCTTCTTCCACTCAACTCTGATCTCTCCGGCCGGAACGCGATAGGCGGCTTTGATGAAATCGATGCCTTCGGCGGGAAAGGGGCGCAAAGTCAGTTCGGCAAAGCCCGGATGCTTTTCGTCCGGCACGATTCCGGCCAGGAACTGCGTCATCCACGCCGCGACGTCGCCGTACATGATATGGTTGCGTGACGCGGTCCCGATCCAGTGCTCCCAGAGGCCGCCCGCCCCCCGGGCGAGCCAGTGCATCCAGCCGGGATAGGCCGGCTGTGTCAGAATCCGGAACGCGGTGTCGAAATGGCCGTTGTTCGCCAGCGCGCGCGGCACATATTTGGCTCCGACGATGCCGAAGTCGGCGCGGCAGCGGCGCGATTCCATATGCTTCGCCAGCTTCGCGGCGGTCTTGCTGCGCTCCGCAGGCGGGCAGAGGCCGAATTCAAGCGCGACGGCTTCCGCGGTCGGTTCCCCTTTGGCGTAAGTGCCGTCGCCGTTGTAGAAGGCGTCGTTGAACGCGGCGGCGATTCCGGCGGCAAGAGCGGTGAGTTCGTCGGCCTCCTTGCGGTTGCCGAGAAGCCGGGCGCACTTCGCCATAAGAGTCGTCAAGTAGAAGGAATAGGCGGTCGAGGTGACGCGGGCGTCCACCATCCGGCTCTGGTCGCAATGGCACCAGTCGCCGAGGCCGAATTTAACGATATGCCGCCGGTCGGCGAGCGTTCCGAGGTAGCGGATATACCGGAGCATCGGCTCGTAATTCATTTCGATAAGCGAACGGTTGCCGGTATAGAGGTGGACGTTCCAGGGAATCACGATGAAGGCCGCGTCCCAGACCGGGCCGGAGCCCCAATTGAATCCCCAGCCGCCGCTCGGAACGATGCCGGGCAGCTGGCCGCTGGGGCGCTGGCTGTCCGCCATGGTCTGCATGAAAGCGGCGTAGGATTCGGCCAGGTCGTAGTTGAACAGCCCGGTTTCACAGGCGAGCTGTGCGTCGCCGGTCCAGCCGTTTTTCTCGCGATGGGGGCAGTCGGTGGGAATGCCGGTAAAGTTGCCCTCGAAGCTGCGGCGGGTGAGTTGATGGAGTTGGTTTAATTCCGGCATCGAGCACTCGAAGCTGCCGACGGAGTCGAATGCGGTGCGGACCAGCCGCCCTTCAAGTTCGAGAATCTCCGCCTTGCCCGATTCTACCGTCGCCTCCACGAAATTGAAGCCGTGGTAGACGAAGCGCGGCTCCCACTCTTCCACGCCTTTGCCGTTCAAGGTGTAGCGGTCGGTTTGGAATTCGCCGCTCTTCACAAGCTGATCGATATTCGACGTATCGATCTCGTTCCCGTCGGCGTTGAGGAGTTCGGAGTACCGCAGTTTCACCACCGCTCCCGCTTCCCCCTTCACCCTGATCCGGGCCCAGCCGGTCCAGGCGCCGCCCATGTCGTAAATGACGCTGCCGCTGGAGGCGGCGAAGACGCGCACCGGCTTGACGGTCCCCGTGACTTTGCAGGGCGGCATGGTCTGGCGAGTCAGGACTCCGCCGGGACCGGGGATGATTTCGGCATTCTCCCAGGCGGAATCGTCGAAACCGGCCGAGCTCCAGTTGGGAAGCTCTTTGCGCGCGTCGTAGAATTCACCGTTCCGGAGCGCGTTGAAGGTGATCGGCCCCTCCCGGCGCAGGCATTTCCAGGAGTCGTCGCTGGCCAGGACGGTTTTTCCGCCGATTTCCAGCTCGCAGATCAGCTTGGGGTAGTCCGCCCAGGAGACCTTGTCGAAATGCCAGCAATCGGCGGTGGAGGGGTTGTACCAGCCGTCGCCGAGAATCACGCCGATGACGTTTTTGCCTTTCTTCAGCAGACCGGAGAGATCGTATTTGACGTAGCGCGCGCGGCGGTCATACTGGGTCACCACCGGGTCGAGAACGCGGTCGCCCACCTTTTTGCCGTTGAGGTAAAGCTCATAGTACCCGAGTCCGCAGAGATAGAGGACGGCTTCGCCTTGGGCGGAGCAGCTGAATTCCTTGCGGAAATAAGGCGCGGGCAAGGCCGGAACCTGCCAGTTGATATGACAGAAGCCGGCGGAAATCCAGTTGGCGTTCCACGAACGGGTTTCTTCACAGGAAATCATTTATTTCTGTTCCACGACAAAGGACTGGGCGTTCTCCGGCACGAATCCGTGGGTGGAGCCCTGGACCCAGTTGATCTTCTTTTTCGCCGAACCGAGATTATTGTAAAGAACCGCAAGACCGGAGGGCGGGCAAATATCGTCGCCGAGACCGGCGCGGGAAATATCGACCGGACACTTGACGCGTCTTGCATGGAATGCGCCGTCGTAATAATTGAGCGCCGGCACGTAACTGGGCCTCCAGCCATCGGGGCGTCCCTGATCGGATCCCGCAAAATCGCAGCACCAGGTGATGACGGAAACCGCGTCCGTCACATCCGGGTCGAGCGCGGCCGCCCAGATGGTCTGGAGTCCGCCCTGGCTTGCGCCGGAAGCGGAAAGCACCTTCCCGTTCCATTGCGGCAGTTGCTTCAAAAATTCGAGCGAACGCATGACGCGCAATGCCAT
>JAVBSA010000330.1:0-2559 GCA_031556915.1 Victivallis sp. | reverse complement strand
CGTAAAGGTGTTCCGGCACGACGTCGAACCGCTTGCGGCGGAGAAAACCTCCCGGTTGTTTGCCGCGGCCAATTCGCGGGAGACACTGCAGCTGGCCTGCCGTCCTTCCGCAGATGCGGAGCTGGCTGTCGAGATCGCGCCCCCGTCGGACGGCAAAGGAAACAGCTTGCCGATTCCGGTGCTTTTCCGCGCCGGATTCGTGCCGATCGACCAGCCCGGCGGAAATTTGAAGACGACTTGCCCGGCTTGGCTGCGTCTCAGCGAAGTCGCCCGCAGTACCGACGGCTGGGCCGGTTTCTGGCCGGATCCTCTGATTCCGGTGCGGAGCGGCCACTTCCCGGTTCGCGCCGGGGAGACCGAAGGGCTGTTCTTCGACTTCCCGATTCCTGCCGGAACTATTCCCGGAATCTACCGGACGGAGATTCGGCTGACGCTCAACGGCGAGACCGTCGTCCGCCCGGTTGAAATCAAAGTCTGGCCGTTCCGCCTGGCCGACCGCAAAAAGACCCTGGCGCTTTTCGACGCGCCCCAGCCCTCTGTTTCCGGTCTCGGCAAGGATGAGGCGGCGCTTTCGATGATGCGCTTCCTCGCCTCCTACGACCTCTCGCCGGGCGTGATGCCCCGCTCGTACCAACCGGTCTTCCGCCTGGCCGACGGCAAGGTGACGATGGAGACGGAACGCTTCGAAACCATGTGCAAGCTGCTTTTGGAGGAGCTGCACGTCAATATGATCTATGTGCCGTCGCATTTCTACGCCGGCGGGTGGGCGTCCGGAATCTCCGGCATGTTCAATACAAAATACGGCACGCCGGAATTCGACCGGGTTTGGCGCGAGAGCTACCGTATTTTCGTTGATTATATCACCGCCAAAGGATGGCGCGACCGTTTCATCTACTATGTCGCCGACGAGCCGCACAACAGCTCGAAGGCGATGATGGACGGCTTGGCGCACCTCGCCGATATGGCGCGCGAAATCGCGCCGGATATCCCGGTCTACAGCAGCACCTGGGGATATATGCGGGAATTGGACGGGCATCTTTCCATGTGGGGAATCGCCGACAACGGCCGTTTCCAGTCACATAAGATCCGGTAACTCATGGCGAAAGGCTATAGCTTCATGTTCACCACCTACGGCCATTTCGGAATCGACACGCCGCTGGCGGGTGAAGAACGCATGCTGCCGCAGCTCGCCTTCCGCTACGGTCTCGAAGGGTATGAATTCTGGAGCATCCAGCACTATACCTACAATCCCTGGGAATTCGGCTGGTGCAAGGACATCACCCAGAGTCTCGACGGCGGCAAGACCTATTCGCGCTTCCGTTTCTCCAATGGCGACGGCTACCTCCTTTATCCCGGCCGCGACCTCGGTTTGAAGGAACCGGTTCCGAGCATCCGGATGCTCCAGATGCGGATGGGGATCTGCGACAACGAGATTTATTACAAGTTGGCGGAGTTTGAAAAGAAGGGCAGTCCCGAGGCGAAAGCCGCGCTCGACAAGGTGCGTTCCTTTGTTGCGATTCCGACCCGGCCCAACCGTTCGACCACCCTTTACAAGGGCGATCCCGCCGGGTTCCTGAAAGCCAGGAACGAGGCCGGGGAAGCTCTCGAACGTCTCCTGAAACGCTGACACAAAAAAAACTCCTCCGGGATGCGGGTAAAACCGTATCCCGTTTTTTTTGCTTGCAATCGTGAAAAAATGCGATATTTTTTCGTATCCCGCCAAGAAGCGCGCTTTCGGCGGTGTCTGATAGGCAAAAGAAAGAAAGGTTGCTTTTGAACGAAGACGATTTCAAACTTCTGATCGAGGCGAATCTCGGGATGTGGCAGGGGACGGTCGTGCGGGTCGCCCGCAACGCGGCCGACGCCGACGAGGCGGTTCAGCTCGCCCTCATCGCCGCCTGGCGCAAGCGGAACAGCTTCCGCTCCGAAGCGAAGGCTGCAAGCTGGATCTGCCGGATCGCCATCAATCAGGCTTACAATCTGATTCGCGGCCGCGAACGGCGCAAGTGCCGCGAACAGGCATACGCCGAGGATTTGCAGCAGCCGGAGGAAGAACGATTGGAACTCCTGTTCGACGCCATCGCGGAGTTGGCCGAGCCTTACCGGATTACCGTGACGGTAGGGATCGCCCATGAATTCAATACGGAAATCTGTGCCGCGCTTCTCGACTGTTCCGCCAATACCTTTCACTGGCGGATGCACAAAGCAAAGAAACTCTTGAAAGGAAAGCTCTTATGAAATACGATATCGAACAAATGCTTTCCGCCGCCGCGTCGGTGAAACCGGATCGTGCCGGATTGCGCACCGCCGAAGAGGCCGCCGCCGAATTCCGGCGGCGGGTTGAAATCGAAAAGAATGTTCCCTACTGGGGATATTTCTTCAAGTCGGCCGCCATTATCGCGATTGGATTCGGCCTGCTGTTTTTCATCTGTTCCGCTGCCGGTTCCGCCGACAGCGTGGAGATCGGGCCCGCTTTCCGGGAACGGATGAAGTTGTTGGCTTCCTGCAGTATCAATTATGGAGAGTGAGAGCATGAATGAAACATTGTTGAAACGGATG
>JAVBSA010000422.1:0-4515 GCA_031556915.1 Victivallis sp. | reverse complement strand
CTCGCCCCGAGCGGCAAGGGGCCGCCGCCGATTACGCGCGGATTTCCCTTTCCCCGAGGTCTAAAGTAAAATCCGCGGGAAACTCAACGACAGTACATTGGCGATCTGTGAACGTTCAGGGAAGAGGAGTTTTTTTGCCGTTTTCGTCTACGGCTACGAAGGTGCATTCGCCTGAGAGGGCGCGTTCGCCGTTGACCTTGGCTTCGATGCGGAAGGTGATGCTGCTGGTGGCGGTTTTTTCGTCGGTTGCGTAGAAGTCGAGGATTTCACCCGCTTTGATTGGGCGGGTGAGAAAGAAGTCGGTGAAACGGTAGCCGACCAGGTGGGCGTGGCCGGTCTTTTTGGCGGCGAAAATCGCCGCATGTTCGATTGCCGTTTCCATCAGCCGCCCGCCGTAAAGATTGCCGCCGACGCCGAGATCGAGGATCTTGACCAGGCGGGATCCGAGAAATTCCATAAAAAACGCTCCTTCCGTACAGTTACTATACTTCAGGAGTGGTGTTTCGTCAATTCGCCGCTTTCACTTGATAGAGCGAAAGGTCGTCGATCAGAAGAAAATCTCCCTCTCTGCCGCCGTGGCAGTCGATGAAAAAGATGAGCTTGCCGCCGCGGGGAGGCAGCAAATTGCCGGGCAGTTTCTCCTCCAGCCTGGTCCATGCGCCGGGAAGCTCTTTCAAGTTCCGGGTATGGAGGCGGAATTTACCGCTTTCCGCCGCATGGTCGCGCAGAGAAACGGGCATCCAGGTTCCGAACCAGCTTTCCGGAGAGAACAACGCAATGTTGAACGAGACGCGCGCATCGGGCGACAGGCGCCCTTTTACGGTCGCGCTGAAATGAAGATCCATGCCTGGCCGCAGAGGATCGGACCATTTGTGAAGCCTGCCGTCGACCGGCAGGTCGAAGCGCAGACAGCCCGGAGCGGCGGCTCCTTCGTTCGGATCCAGCCGGACCCGGGGAGTCGGCTGAAACTCCCGGAGCGACATGCCGTCGAAGGAGCCGTCGGTGAAAGCGGAGGTCCGGTCGACGAAGAGCGGCAGCAGCCGGCTGACCGGCGGAGCGTCCTTCGACGGAATCTGAACGGTGAACTGTACGAGTCCGGTTCCGTCCCTGTCGCCGGCGGCGACTTCGCCCGTTACCGTTTTTCCTTCGTGGCGGACATGCAACGTTCCGGGGAAGTCAGTACTGATTTTCCAGTTGACCTTGCTGCCTTCGGGAACGGTGAATTGAAAACTCCGGCGTTCTCCGGCCCGCAGCTCCGGCAGCGACGGGGCGCCGACCCGGATCTCGGCATCCGCCGTTGCCGCGCGCCGCTTTATCCAATCCGCCCGCGCCGTTTGGGCGATTTCCCCCAGGCGGGTACTGCCGACGAGAAAGCGCGGCCCGTCGTCGAGGCGGATTTTCAACCCCGCCGCTTTTCCGCGTTTCACCGGATTGGCGAAGAGATCGTAGACAATCAGTTCCTCATCGGGGCGGCAGCCGAGCCGGGTCGCCGCGATTTCACCGCTGCGCCGGTCGCTCCAGACAATCGCCCGGCCGCCGGAAAAGGCCACGTAGCGTACCGGCGTACCGGCGATTTCCATCCGGCCGAGACATTCGTTCCCGTCCAGCAGTTTTGCAGTCGCGGCCAGCGCCGCAAAGGCGGTTTTCGGGCTGCCGCCGAGATAGAAAAGCCCGTAACCGCTGTCGCCGGTCCGCTGCGCGGAATCGGTGCTGTCGCGCGGGTCGAGGCTGGGAAACCAGAAGGCTTTTCCGCGCGGCCCGGCGAAGTGAAGCGCCTGCGCCCAGTTGACCGGCAGCGTCTCCGCCTGGATCCGCTCGGTCGTTCCGGGGAAAGCTTTGCTGTACTCCGGGCAGCCGTCGTAGGCGGAGGCGCCGATCTCATTGAACTGCTGCGGAATCCCGCAGAAGCCGCCCAGATCCAGAATCTGCTGGCGCATCTCTTCGTTGGCCGCGAAAACCGGAATCCGGGCGTAGGAATGCAGCGTCACCACGTCCGTTGCTTTTGCCGCCTCCCCGGTCGCGCAAAGCTCTTTCAGCCACTCCAGCTGACCGGCGTGGGAGATGGAGTGGACGACCGCCCCGGGCTTCGCTTCCCGGATGGCCGCCGCCGTTTCCAGCAGGAATTTCCGGTAGAAATCCGCGGTGAAAGAAGGAATCTGCGGGGAAGCCAGCAGATCGGGTTCGTTCCACACCTCCCAGTCGTCGATTTCGGGACAATGGCCGACGATGCGTTTCACATAGTCGCGCCAGAACTTCATCTGCCCGTCGTCGAGGGCGGAGCGTTCCGTCGAAGGCAACCCCAGCGTCGGGGAGAAGTTGTAGAGGATATAGACGAGCTTCTGATCGTGCCGAGCCAAGCGGCGGCGGAAGGCGTCGAGATGCTTCGTATCGAAAACGCCTTCCCTCGGCTGCTGCATCTTCCAGGTGTTTTCCCAGTGGAGCCAGGGGCGGACCCACCGGATTCCGGCCCGGGCGAAGAGCGGCAGCTGATAGCTGTAATACCAGATCTGCTGCTGAAAGACGTTCATGCCCATGAAGGAGCGTTCCGGCGGGATCCGTTCCGGTTCCGGGATGCGGACGATCCGGTGTGAAGTGGAGTTCCCCGGCAGCTTGATCTCCACGGAAAAGTTGCCGTATCGGTTCAGCGGCAGCGTGAAAGCGCTCTCTTGGCCGGTCAGGCGGATGGAGCCGCGCGTTATCTCCCGGTTGCGGAAATAATCGGTGACAGAATATTCCGCCGTGACCGGGGTTGTTTCTTCACGGATGACGGAAAGTTGAACGGATTCCGTATCCGTGAATACGTTGCCGAAACGGCAGCTTTGCAGCTTCAGGCCCTTGTTGTGTCCGGTCAGGCGCACCGGAGTTTGCGTTGCGCCGTCGGAGAGACAGAGCGCCGTTGGAATCCCCTCGAATTCCGGCGCGCAGCCGAGCCGGATGGCGGAAAGCGTGCCGCTTCCGTCCGCTTCCCAGGAGAGTTTCGCCTCGAATCCGCCGGTGCGCAGTTCAAAGAGCCCCGGTCCGACGGCGGGGAATTCCAGAAAACGGGCGCGGTCCGCGTCTCCGGGGAACTCGGGGTCGTCGAGCCGGAGAATTGCAACTTTCGCCCTTTCCGGCGTCATATCCGCTGCGACGGCGACTTTGCCGGGGTGTTCGATTTTCTGTCCCAGCACATTCAGGAATTTCCAATTGCCGCGCTCCTGGTCGAGCAGTTCCACCAGGAACGGCTGCGCGGCCCGTACTCCCGCCGCCGACAGCAGCAGAAGAATAACAATAACAAGGCGCATAAAATCCTTCTCCGCTTATTGGTTGGCAGGAGAGGCGAGCAGCCATTCTTCGTCGAGGCCGGCGGGCTGGGCCGGGCGGCGCACCCCCGCAACATGCCCGTCCGCGAACGCGACATTCATCGCGTTGCCGTGGCGGAACGGCGGCAGGAACTTCTGGGCGGTATTGAGGTCGGCCCGCGTGTAGATGAATGCCATGGAGTCGGCCGAACCGGAGTAATCGGTGACCAGCCAGGTGCGCGCCGGTTCCCGCAGGCTGCCGAGCTTGCAGTAGCGATAGGTGTTGAGGTTGGCCATGCCCATGACCTGGACAAGACCGGCATAACTGATCTTTCGGTTTACGCCGTCATCGAATTTATCCGCCGTGATGAAATCGCCTTCAGTACAAGAGGGGCACTTCAGAACTTTTTCGTCTCCGCCGAGCGTGCTTTCCAACAGGCGGTTGTACCATTTCTTGCCCCATTCCGCTCCCTGGGCCGGAACAATATAATCGTCGTATTCGCCGCCGTACATCAATATGGCGGTTCCGATCTGTTTCAGATTTCCCGAACAGGAGCTCGCCTTGGCCCGCTCCCGTGCCTGCGAGAGCGCGGGCAGCAGCATCGACGCGAGAAGGGCGATAATCGCGAACACGACCAGAAGTTCTATCAGTGTAAAGTGTCTTTTCATCATACCGTTCCTTTTGTTGTTGTGGTTCTCTACAACTTATTATAGCAAAAAAAAGAGGAAAGACCTTGACATAAACGACAAAACAGGGTATAATTGCGACAAATGCGGAGAAAAGGCTAGTGAGAAAAAACAGAAACGACTTTCCGGCCTTGCGTGACAATATCGCGATGCGGATTCCGGAGTGGATGCACTTCTCCGCCGGGGGGCCCGGCATCTGGGTCGGCCGGCGAAAATATTTCCGGCCGGACGAACAAGTTCATGAGCACGATTTCTACGAATTGGTGCTGGTCCGTTCCGGTTCCGGGCTCCATGTGACCGAGGAGGGGGAGTACCCGATTTCGCACGGCAGTCTTTTTCTGGTCAAGCCGGGGTGCGCCCATGTGTATCGCGGCATGAATCACCTTGAAATCGTCAATCTGCTTTATCTGCCCGAACGGCTCAAGTTTGAATTGTTCGACCTGGAGGGGAATCCGGGATTTCACGCTCTCTTCGGCGCTTCGACCGATCTGCCGGACGATTACCGTTTCCGCAACAGCCTGACGCTCGACATCGACCGGATGGCCAT
>JAVBSA010000121.1:0-3667 GCA_031556915.1 Victivallis sp. | reverse complement strand
ATTCCACGTCGCGGGTCTCGCCGGCCTTGATTTGAAGCGGACCGGCGGGACCGACGCGAAAGAGAAAGGTCTGGTCCCATTTGCGGCTGTCCTGCAACAGTGTTTCCATTCCGTCCGGCATGGTGAATTTCAATGCGCCGGCGTCAAAGGAAAGCTCGAGGTTTTCGGCGTCCCCCGAGAAAAGCGTCTGTTTGCCGGGTTTTTCCGGGAAGCTTCCGGCGGCGGCGTCCGCCTGCCACCGGCGTCCGGTCAGGAGTTCCACCGGGATGCTCGCGCAGACGGCCGTTTTTTGCAGTTTCACGTCGCGTTCCGGGGTAAATTCGTAGCGGCACTTCACGGCGTTCCGGGACACCGGCGTGAAGGCCGCCGTGCCGCGAATGACTCCGCCGCCGCCGTCTCCCGGAACTTCCAGGACAAACGGCACAGGTTTTCCCGGTTCGGGAACATCGAGGCCGGGGCGCACGCGGGTCTGCTGCCATGAAGGGGAATAGGCGACCGGGACAAGCGTGATGCCGAACGGCTCCAGCTCAAGGCTTCCGGTGGGCGTGATCCACGCGGCGGTGTGGTCGACGGCGGAAGCCGCAACGGCGATGGCGAAAAGCAAGTAGCTCAGTGTAAATTGTTTTTTCATCGTCAGAGCGCGGCGGCAATCGAAAGCCTCTGGGTGGCGGCGTCGGTGGGGTAATCGGGAAGCCATATGCTCATGGCGGCGTTGCCGAGCGTCGAACACTCGTTGGCGCTGTCGGAGCTGGCGTGGCCGTCCAGTTTCAGGGAGTTCATGCGGTTGCCGTGCCGCAGTTGCGGGGAAAGAGTCCCTATGCTGAATGCATAGAATTGTCCGGGAGAGGTCGTGTTGCCGATGCTGACCCCTATGCTGCTCAGGGCCCCGCCGGGAGTCGGCGAGTAGGAGTCGGCCGCCACGATCAACCGGGAGGGGCGGCGAACATAAAAGGGCCGGGTCCGGGAGTCGTTGGTGATGGATTCAATGGAGGGTATTTTCGTCCTGTCGTAGTTGGGGAAGTTCCATTGAGCCGCCGCGCGGAAGTCAAGCCCGGTGGCGTCATAAGCGCCGGAGGCGGTCCAGCCGGGGTACAGGCGCGCGTTCATGCCGAACACCTGCTGCATGGGAGCCCGGCACAGGTTGCCGGGAATCACCGGGATGCTCGGGCATCGGTACGCCGCGTAAAGCTTGTAGAGCGCGGCGGTCCTTTCGGCATTGGTGACGCCGGAACTGAAATTCACTTCACCCGACAGATTCATCCCCAGGCCGCGAAGCATCACGGAAGCCCAGGTGTAGGGCGCTCCATCGGCGGCATTCCGTTCCACCGGCCGCGGCAACCTGCCGTTATTGGAATCGGCGTACATGAACAACCCGCCTCCCGTCTGTTTCAAATTGGACAGGCATTGGGTGGCGTAGGATTTTTCCCTGGCCTTCGACAACGCGGGCAGAAGCATGCTTGCCAGGATGGCGATAATGGCAATCACCACCAGAAGTTCGATCAATGTAAAACTACGTCGTATTATACAGTATTGCGGGATGTTTTGCATTTCAGCGGTCTCCTGTTTCGTCAGTTTGAATTTTTCGGAACGTCTCTTGACTTTGTATTAATTATACTATATCTTTAACAAAACAACAATCGTCATTTTATCGTAAAAGGTGGAATTATGGATCGTACAAAAAAAGTGTCGGAGTTCCAATATTATGACAACTTAAGCTCCGATCCATCCGAAGATCAGCCATTGCCGATCCGTCTTCATACCATAGGAAAAGTCCTGATGCGTAAAGGACATATTGTTCAAAATGGTAACGATTTAATCAATACGGGATGCCTGATATGGGTCACTTCCGGACGCTGCCGGGCCGTTTTGAACGGAATGGAAGTGAAGATGGAGAAGAATCATGTCTGCTACGCCCTTTTCCGGGAACCTTACTTTCTGGAGTGCCTGAGCGAAGAGTGCGCCTGTTGGCTGATGGGGTTTTGCGGAGCGCAGGCGGAAGCGGTCGTCCTGGCTTACCGTTATCCGCGCTTCATGATCACCGAGCGGGATGCGGAACCGCTCTGGGAGGAGATTGCGGCGCTCGCCGTCAGCAACAATCCGTTTCACAAACGCCGCACGGCGGCGCTGATCCTGGATATTCTGGCCCACGCGGGAGGAGAAGACAGCCGGCTCAACCCCGAAGAACGGCTGACCGACCAGGCGCTTGCCCTGATCAACCAGCATCTGGGGAATCCGGAACTCGGCGTGGATTTCCTGGCGGATCGCCTTTCCGTTTCCCGCTCCCGATTGACCAATACCTTCACCCGGAACTTCAAATGTTCTCCGGGGAGGCATATCCTGGACCGCCGCCGCGTCAAAGCGCTCTCGCTGCTGCGGGGAACGGATTTTGCCATCGGCAAAATAGCTGAAATGTGCGGCTTCCGCGACTCCAGAACCTTTTCGCGCTTCATTCACCGCTGCTGCGAAACCGGTCCGATGGAATTCCGGAAAAAATTCCGCGAGAACTCTGCCCGGAACGGGAAGAGTTCGTCCGACGACACCCCTTAACGCTACTCGATCACGAGATACGGAAAGAGCGCCGGATCCTTCTTTTCGGCGATTCCCGGGGCTATGTTTGCCCACCCTTTGCGGCCGGTCTCCGGGTCGTCGGCGTCGTTCACCACGAGGTTGAAGCGGATTCCCTCGCGGAGAATCTGCGGGGAAAGGCCGAATTCCTTCATCGGCAGGCGGAACTCGTAACGCGTCTGCGTTCCGGTGCGGGCGACGTCGGCTTTGAACGAGGCGCGGGCGGCCCCCTGCCAGATGTGTTGAAGCACCTTGCCGTCTCCGGCCAGCGCAGCGCCGATCTCCCGGAGGCCGCCGGGCGCGGTGAAAGCAATTTGCACGCTGTCATTGCGCCAGAGCTCTTCCGCAGAGCCATTCTGCAAGTGAATATCGTCGGTCACATCGACGGCGACCACGAAATCTTCGCCCGCGATGCCGAGGCGGATATCCGCGCTCAGGTCTTTCGGGCCCGTCCAGTACGGTTTGTCCGGCTGATTGTCGTAGATGACGTGCATCTGATTGCGCCGGTCGAGTCGGAAATCGGGCGCTTTGCCGTCGAGCTTCGCCGAAATCCGCTTTGCCGCGTGAACGGAAAAAGGAAGTTTTGCCGCGGTCCCGTCGGCGAGCGTCACGCCGACCAGGAAACGATAGTTGCCGGCCAGCTCCGCCGCCGGCAGGATCCGGAAGGCGTGTTCCGTTGTTTTCCCGGCGGGAACCGTCAGTTTCACCACTCCGCCGTCATAGCGGAACTGGGGCGGAATCACGAGGTCCGCCGTGATCGCCAGCGCTTCCGCGAACGGGTTCGAAAACACGACTTTGACCGGCAGCGGCCGGTCTTTGAGCGCGGTCAGATCCGCCGGCATGACGACGAGCGGCTGCGCTTCAAGTACTTTTGCGCCGTAGATTTTCAACGTCGCGGGCGAATCGGGCACGTTCCAGAGCAGTTTTCCGCTGCGGATTTCGACCGGAGAAACATTCCCCATCAAGTCGATACTTTCCGCGCGTTTGCCGTCGGTCGAGAGCGCGAAGAGCCCGCTGGTGCCGCCGGAACCCCACGCCGCCAGCGCCAGTGTGTCACCGTTGCGGAAGAGGAAGCCGAAGTTGCCCGCCCCCAGATCCAGTT
>JAVBSA010000657.1:0-2710 GCA_031556915.1 Victivallis sp. | reverse complement strand
AGGTTCCAAGGAGGCGAAGCGCTCCTTGGCGGAGTTTGAGGCGGAGCCTCAAGTCCAGGCGCGTTTATTTTGGCTAGCGCTTATGGGCGCGGAGCCCTTTGCCGGAGTAGCGAGGCGGAGCCTCAAGGTTTCTCGCGCGCCGGTGACGCTGAAAAAGGAAAATTTGAAAAATTTTCCGCCACCAGGCGGGCGACGGTCTTTTCGACCGGTCAGGTCGAAAAGACCCCGACCCCTGTCAGGCTCCCACGATTGTTCAGGTCGGAAAATATCTGATCCCCAAGCCGTGGGAGCTGGGGATGCCCCCTACCCAACATGCGCGAAGCGAAGCCTTGCAGCTTCATTTTTTTTGCAAAAAAATCATGTACAACTATTGACATTTCAAGTCTTATTTGGTATAATTATTGTACAGTATGTTTTGCAAGGAGAATTCCATGATTTTATCGCCGAAACAGCAGGTGATCGCCGCCGTCAATCAGTGGGTCGACGAGTGTTCGCTGCCGCCGGATGGTCAGTTGCCGTCGGAGAACTATATCGCCGACACGGTCAATGTGGCGCGCGGCACTGTCCGTTCCGGGTTGGAACAGTTGATCCAGGAGGGAGTCCTGGTCAAACGCGGGCGGAAACTCTTTGTGGTGAAGAATTCCGCCGCTTCGCCGAGTCCGCTGCTCCGGCGCACGATCGTGATGATCGGCGTTCCGGATCCCGACGAGGCGTTGAGGGTGAGGAATACCGGTTACCTGGCCGCGGTACAGGCGGGAGCTATTTCCGCGGCGGCGCAGGCCGGCATGCCGTCGCTTTATCTGGATTTCTCCAGGCTGACCGTCGCGGATGTGAAGGATATCTGCCGCAACCGTCCGGCGGGAGTGCTTTTTTTTCACAGTTCCCTGATTCCCGGGGATTTCCCGCGGATGCTGGAGATTTTCCGCTCCAACGGCATTCCGATGGTTTCATCGGAGGACAATGCGCATTTTGCTTCGATCGACCGGGTGGAATCCGACCAATTCGGCGGCGCAAAGCTCCTGACCGAAGAGCTGATCCGGCGCGGCCGGAAGCGCATTCTGATTTTTCTGCGCTCCGACCGCCCCGAGCCGTGGGTGGCGAAACGGATCGGCGGCTACCGGGCCGCGATGAAGGAAGCCGGACTCGTCTTGCCGAAGGAGCCGGAGGTCGCCCCCTTCATCGAAGAATACGGAATCTGGACGCGGGAGGCTTATCATCGTCAGGTCCGTTTTTTCGCCGGGTGCCTGTTGGAATATTTCGACGGTTCCGGGGAGGAGCCGGATACGATTCTCGCGCGTACCGACTGGGACGTTCCGGTGATCGCCGGAGCTCTGCGGTTGTTGAAGCGCGAACCCGGCAAGGATGTATGGCTCGCCGGATACGATAACAAGTATTCCAGCTGCCGCTGGAACGAATTCGAACCCGCAACTCCGGTTTTGACCGTCGGGAAACGGAACAGCGTCCGCGGCCGGAAGATGGTGGAACGCTTGCTCGAACGGATCGCCGATCCGCGGCCGGCGGAACCGGTGTGCCGCCTGGAAGAATCCATTCTGATCGATCCTGCGAACCAAACAAATAAAGAAGGTGCCGAATGATGAAACAGAGGGAAAAACACTTCACTTTAATCGAACTTCTGGTTGTGATTGCAATCATCGCCATCCTGGCCGCCATGCTGTTGCCGGCGTTGGCCCGGGCGCGCGAAAACGCCAAAAATTCCACTTGCATCAACCAGATCAAACAGCTCAATTTGAGCATAGCTACTTACGCGGACAATTACAATGGCTATGCTCCCGTCAGCCAGCGGTACGAGGGGCTCGTCCACTTCTGGCCGCGGATGCTGTGGCGCCTCGGGTTCGTCGGCGATCCGAAACTGTTCGTCTGTCCGGCCGCCGGAGCCCTTTATCATAACGGTGACGCGCTGCTCAAGAAAACCTTCAACGACGACGGCAACAACTGGACCTACGGCTGTCAGTACGGCATGAACCAGTATTTCGGAACTCAATACAAGTCGGGCGAGGCGACCTACTATCTCTACCCGGACGATGCGGCGACGCTCGACGGGCTGATCCGCAAAGTCCACTCCACCCGCAAGGCTTCCGAGACGATCCTGATCGGCGACGTCCAACGCTCCACCGGGAGCAACGGAATTGTCTACTATGTCTCCGGCAGCGGCTTGCCGTGCGGATTCCTTACGCTGAGCCGTTCCAAGGTCACGCTCGACAACCACCCAGGAATGTTCTCTTCGCGCCATAACGACCGCGCCAACGCGGGGTGGGTGGACGGGCATGTTTCCAGTCAACACAACGCCGTGAATTATTGGCAGCGGACGGATCTGCTCGACCGTTATTTCCGGCCGGAACTATAATTGGGGGACATGATGTACAAAAGATTGATTTTCACCGCGTTTTTCTGCGCCGTATCCAGCTTCGGTGGAACGGTTTATGTTAACAATCTCACCGGATCCGAGTCCAACGACGGTTCCGAAAGAAATCCCCTGGCCACCATCGAACGCGCCTGCAAGGCGGTCAAAACCTCCGGCCGGATCGAGGTGGCCAACACCGGCAAGCCTTACGCGCTACCGTACGACGGCTCCGGCAAGGAGCGCGGGCTCCGGCTTTTCACCGGCGGAACGGCGGAGAAACCGCTGGTGGTGGAAGGCAACGGGGCGGTCATTTCCGGTCTGGCCGTGATTCCGGCGAAGGAGTGGAAG
>JAVBSA010000032.1:0-2994 GCA_031556915.1 Victivallis sp. | reverse complement strand
ATTCCAGAAAATCAGACGAGACCATCACCCTGCCGCCCTCCCCGGGCAAAAGAGGTTCCAACCCGCGAAGGTCGCCGCAATCCAGAACCAACGCGCCGAGGGCGGTTACCGCGCCGAGATCGAGCCGCAAACAGGCATTGCCCGCCGCAAGATCCCTGCCGAAGCGCCGGCTGCCCCAGAATCCGGTAGAGTCGTCGCAGTCGAAGAGAAAGCGGTCCCAGAGCCCCCGCCCGCGAAGCGCCGGCTGGTTGAAAAAAGCGTCGCGGGCGGCTTGCGCCGCCGGGTACCGGGTGTCGCCAGCCCGTTGCAGAGAACGGACCTCGAGTGCGTTGTTGTCGGCGGCGAAAACCGCCGCTTCGTATCCGCCAAGCAGAATTTCACGCGGAATTTCCGAACAGACCCGGAAAGGCTCCAGACGGCGGTTGCGGCGCGGATCGGCGTACGCCTTCCGGCGGCTTTTCAACCGGGAAATATCAGATTGCCAATTGTTTCCGAAGGAGATTTCAACTTCGGAGCCGGGTTCCAGCAGCAGTTCCACCTCCGCCTCGCCGTCCGATTTCCGGATGACCTGATAGGGAACTCCGGAAATATGGATTTCATCCGTCAGCTTCGTCCCGGCGTAAACCAGCGCCGCCCGGAACGGCTCGACCGTCACGGGAACTTTTCCGCCATACGGGAAAATGCCCAGGCAAGACTCATAAGGGTGGAAAAGACGAACTTCCACCAAATCCGCGGGGTCGAGCCCGAGGGAACCATCCAGTGTAATCCAACAGGTCTTTTCTTCCCATGAAAGGTTGCGCAGTGAAAGAAAGCGCTGCCGGCCGTCTCCGCGCGAAACCGCGTGCGGCCCGTATTGCGTTTCCGGCAGTTCTTTGCCGTTGACCATGATCGCGCGGAATTCGCGGTGCAGATTGAAAATACGGGCCAGCTTCGGCAGTTCGTCATCACGCAGCAGCCAGGGATTTCCGTAGATTTCCGGGGCGAGGATCAGACACCTGCCGAACGCCTGGAGAATCAATTCATCCTCCCAGCCGTCGAGGCAGGAGGAGAGGCATACTCCGTGGTCTTCGACCAGGCGTTTCAGACCGGGAACGTTGCCCCGCGCCATCGCACCGGCACGATGATGGGGAGCCGGTGCGGAATTGGCGGAGTGGACATCGATGTAACTCTCCTCCCCCTCCCAGAGAAAGGAGGTCGCGTGAGGAAGGCCCTCCTGCAAATCGAGCCGGTGGTTGAGCAGAATGAGATCCGGGGAATATTCCCGCGCCTTCTCCATCATCCGGATGAAGTATTTCTCTTTCTCCGGCCGGAGCGGGCCGCATACTGAATCGAACTTGAACAGCGCGAAGCGGAAATCACGGCAAAGCGCGGTCATCTGTTCGATCCGGGCGGCGGCCTCCTCCTCCGAATCGCCGAAGCCGTCCGGCCCGCCCCAGACTCCCAGGCGGGTGCCCATTCGACGCGCCGTTTCCGCCAGCGGGGCGAAGTCTTCGGGGAACTGTTCCCGGAACCGTTCCGAGCCGACTTTCCCGTAAAAGCGCTTTCCGTCGATCGCTCCGGCATCGAAAGCGTAAATATCCAGCTGCATGCCGAACGTATCGCGCATAAAGCGGAAGAAGTCGAGATTGGCCTGCGTCATCGCGGCGTTCGCACCTTCGTTGGTGTTGTTGATCCATGTGAAATATTCGGAGCGCGACGGCGTTGTTTCGTCCGCTCCGGGGAAAATACGGTTCTGCATAAAACTCCACCGTTACTCGTAGAACGAACGCCACAAAGGCCTGTTCGCATCGGGGCCGACGTATACGTTCCCTTCGGCGAGGATCGCCACGTGCCCGTCCATCATCACAATGTTGGCTTTGTTGCTGTGGCGGAAGATCACAGCGTTCGATTCGGCGCTGTCGTTCATACGGCGCACGGAGTTGATCAGGGTCGAGCCGGAATTCTGCACGACCACGCCCTGGGAATCCGCGAACATCATCCGTTGGGAAGCGTTTCGAATGCGGCTGAGCTTGTAGGAGTAGACGCTCAACGGGCTGGAAAGCTGTTTCCAGGCGGCAGCCAGCTGCGCGGAGTCCTCCGGCGTCATGCCGTAGGAGTAGTAAATAGAGGGGCGGTCGCCGGCGACGCCCCACAAAGAAGGCGTGAGTGCCCGCATGGCTTTGGGGCAGATCAGGTTGGTGGAAGCCCAGTCGCGGCAGGTATGAGTCGTGCTGCTGTCCCATATCTGGCCGCCCAGCAAGGTTCGGAACGCCCGGGTAGCCGACCACCAGCCGGTGCCGGGCAGGTTCACGCCGATGAGGAATTCGTTGTTGGCGTCAGCGTAAACGATTCCCTGCATGCCCATGTTTTTCAGATTGTTGACGCATTGCGAGGCTTTGCCTTTGTCGCGGGCGGCGTTCAGCGCCGGCAGCAGCATGGCGGCGAGGATCGCGATTATCGCGATTACAACGAGAAGTTCAATCAGTGTAAAATTCCGAAAAGAGGCGGTCATACGTCGGTGGTGTTTCATAGTATTCTCCTTAATACTTGGGTGTTTGGTTACTATTCAAGCCGAATATCGGCGATATCGACGGAGATGGCCTGCCGCGGAAAACCGGCGGCTTTATTCCGGCCGTTATAAAAAATAATCTCCTTGCGCATGTCATGGATATCGAAGGGATCGCCCTCGAGCTTGAAGTCCTCCTTGAGATTCAGCCGGAGCCGGATCCATTTCCCTTTCGATTGTCCGAGGTCGATGCTGCAAACCAATCGCGCCCGGTGTTCGGCCTGCGGAATCGTAATATCCAGCATGCCGGAGTCGTTGCTGCGGAAGCAGATGGAGAAATAGTCGTAATTATTGTTCACAAACCGTTTTTGATCGGGGAAGAAGTGAAGGATCGCCGCCGAGTAACCGATGTGCTTTGTGGCCGGGAAGAAAACCTGCGACGCGAATTTTCCAACGCCGGGCTCGTTGATCTGCAGCAGTTTCCATGATCCGCGCTCGCCGCCGTTGTC
>JAVBSA010000497.1:0-2904 GCA_031556915.1 Victivallis sp. | reverse complement strand
CCAGCATCTGGATATGGGGTCGTTTCAGATCTATTTCAGGGGGAATCTCGCGGCGGATCTCGGGCAATACAAAACCTACGGGCTGCCGTTCGACCGGAATTTCGCCAAGAGTTCGGCGTCGCACTCGGTGATGCTGTTCCGCGACCCGGAGCAGAAACAACGGGCGATGGGGCCGCAGTTCACCGCCAACTCCGGTACACAGGAGGTTACCGGCTGGTGGCCCGCTCCCGATTTGAAAACGCAATGGAAGGACGACACCTTCCGCAACGGGGAGACCATGCGCGCCGGGTGGGGGCCCGACGCGGTGCAACCGCTTTATTCTTTTATGGAAACCGATCTCGGGGTTCTCTATCCGAACCGGGTCAAAAGCTATTCGCGCAGTTTCGTGTTCCTGAATCTCGGGCTCAAGGATACCCCGGCGGCGCTGCTGGTTCTGGATCGCTTCGAAAAGAGCTTCGACCGCGTCGAACCGGTTTTTCAGCTGACCTCGATTGCGACGCCGGCAGTTGAAGATGACGCAATCGTCGTCAAGACAGCACCTTATGGACGCATCGGCAAACTCTCGATGCAAACTTTATTGCCGAAGCAAGCCAAGCAAAGCATCCTGACCGGAAAAGCCGCGTTTACCGTCGGCGGCGAGTATTTCGAGCCGCGCGTCACCTCGGCGCCGGAGGCCTCCGGCAGCCGCACCGAAATCACCGGCGCGGGAAACGTTTTTCTGCACCTGATTCAAATTCAGGATGGCGATGCTGCGGCGCTTCCGGTCGATTGCCGGGAAAAAGAGGGCCGGATCACGGTGGAGGTCGCCGGCCGGCTGGTCAATTTCGGCGATGCACTGCTCCCGGCCGCGGCTTCGGTGACCTGGGAGGTCGCCAAGGCGGGTACGCAAGTCCTGCTGCTCGATCTTGCTCCCGGCGTCTGGGAACTGAATGGCGCCGGACGAACGGAAGTCACCGCCGGCGCGGGCAGTTTTTTCGCGATTCAAGGGCCGGGCGTGTATACCTTGCGCCCCGCCGCCGGATCGGCCGCACCGGAACTCGAGACGCCGAAATTAGCCGCGCCCTCCGCGCCGCTTTTGCCGCGCAACCGGGTGTACCTCGACGGCAAAATGCAGAAAGATGTTTTCACTGTTGAGCATAAGGGGCGTTATTGGTTGCCGTTGGCAAAGCTGGCGGCGGCGGATTGCCGCAAGCTCGGGGTAATTTTGCAACCGGGCGACCGGGAACTCCGGATCGGCGGCTTGACGCTGCCGTTGGATCAACCGTTGACGACGGATGAACTTCTGCTTCCCGCGCCGTTGGCGGCGGGAATACTCGGCCTGTCGCTCGAACTCGATCCCGGTACCGGAACCGCGCTGCTGAACCGGACGAAGATTCCCGACAATATCCTGATGGTCGATGCGGGCGAGGACTCCGCCGGACTTTGGAAACTCCTCGCGGGCGACGATGCCGAGTGGGCGGTGTACGGCCGCCGGATCCAGGCGAAAATCCTTTTCCTGGAGCCGCGCGAGCTGGATGGGATCGCCGTCAAATGGGCGCGCGGAACTTCGCGCGAAACCTCCTTTACGCTGGAAGTTTCGGCGGACGGCAAAGAATTTCACAAGGTGTTCGACGGCGCAAGTTCGGGACGGAGCAACGACTACGAAGCGGTGACGTTTCCGAAACAGAAGGTGCAAGCGCTGCGTTTCGTCTTCCGCGGCAGCCAGGTCGGTCCCTGGAATCAGATTTCCGGAATACGGTTTGCAAAATAAGGATTGTTTGAAATGACTCCCATGAAATTTTTGATTATCGGCGCGCACCCGGATGACCCGGATCTCATGTTCGGCGGTACGGCGGTGCGGTTGATTCGAGCCGGACACACGGTCAAGTTCGTATCGGTGACCGACGGCGGCGCGGGACACCACAAAATGCCTCAGGATCAATTGATTCCGCGCCGTTATCAGGAGGCGCAGCAGGCCGCCCGGATATCCGGCGTCAGCGAATACCGGATCTTGAACCATCCCGACGGACGGCTTGAAAACACGATCGCCATCCGCGAGGAGCTGACCGGAATCATCCGGGAATTCGGGGCCGATGTGGTCGTTTCCCATCGCTTGTGCGACTATCACCCCGATCACCGCAACACGGCGCAGCTGGTGATGGATACGGCGTTTCTGGTGAAAGTCCCCCTGTTTTGCCCCGGCATTCCGGTGCCGGCGCGGAATCCCATTTATGCCTGTTCGATGGATTTCTTCACCGATCCCCGGCCGTTCCGGATCGACGCGGCCGTCGATATCGGCGCGGTGGCGGAAGACAAAATGAGAATGCTCGATTGTCACGCTTCACAATTCTACGAATGGCTGCCCCGGGTGGAATTCGACCGGCCGGACTTCGATGCGGCGCCGATGGCCTGGCAGGAAAGAAAAGAGCACCTGGACCGGAATTGGATGAGCGCCTTCAAGCGCGCGGCGCAGCTGGCCGGAATGGCTGAAGATACTTATGCCGAATGCTTTGAGTTGTCTCCTTACGGCAACGTCAACGTTACCCCGAGGGAATTTCAGGAGCTTCTGAACGGATAGTACCGGGCAGTTTTCCGGAATCGGATTTGCAATATCAATATATTATGATATGTTGATATATAAACGAATCGGGAGGACGGGATCATGAAGGTTCTTATCGTTGGCGGAGTTGCGGCGGGAGCGAGCGCGGCGGCGCGGTTGCGGCGGTTGGATGAAGAAACCGAGATCGTGCTTGTGGAGCGCGGACCTTACATCTCATATGCGAATTGCGGCTTGCCCTATCATCTGGGCGGTGTGATTCCGAACCGCGAGAGCCTTCTGGTGATGTCCGCCGAGGGGTTCGCGGCCCGTTTCAAGGTCGATGTCCGTACGCAAAGTGAAGTGACCGCCATCGATCCGGCGGCCAA
>JAVBSA010000122.1:0-2946 GCA_031556915.1 Victivallis sp. | reverse complement strand
AGCGCGTCGAGGAAACTTTGAACGATCTGCGCATCCGCGCCGCCGTGGGTTCCCTCGACCCCGCCGACCCGGAAGGTGACGTCCCCCTGCTGCCGGAACGAATCCTTCCTGCCGGTCCAAACCTGGATTTCACTGCCGGGGGAATAATCGCCGTAATTTTCCAGCCGCCCCTTCGTGCCGATGACGGTGTAGTTCCGCCAGGCGTCGGGGGTGTAATGGCACTGTTCGTACCCGGCCAGAACTTTGTTGGCCAGGCGCATATGAATCAGATTGAGGTCTTCGACCTCGACCTGGTGGAACATTCCCCGCTGTTCCTCGGGCGGCCAGTGGGATTCGCTCCAATAATTCCCCGGCCGCGCTTCGTTTTCCGGGCGGCGCGGCAGTTTGTCGTAGACCGAAAGGCTCCCCATGCCGCTGACCGCGGTCGAGCGGGCTCCCGCCAGCCAGTGGATGATGTCGATATCGTGCGCCCCCTTCTGAAGCAGCAGCGAATTGCTGCCGCCCCGGATGGCGTGCCAGTCGCGGAAATAAGCGTCTCCGCCGTAACTGACGAAATGGCGGCACCAGACCGTCTTCACTTCGCCGATCAGCCCGGAATCGATAATCTCCTTCATCTTGCGCGTAAAAGCCATGTAGCGCATATTGTGTCCGACGAACAGCCCCGTTTTGTTGCGATGGGCCGCCTCGAGGATGCGGTCGGCGCTTTCAATGGAAATGGCCAGCGGCTTTTCGAGATAAACCGGCACCTTGTGCTCCAACGCAAAAACCGCATGCTCTTCATGAAGGAAATCGGGCGAAGTGACGATGACGCCGTCGAGCGCTTCGGTTTCGATCATTTCGCGGTAATCGTCATAAAGCACCGGGGCGGCGGAGAGTTTTTTGCAGCGCCCGAGGAACTCCTCCCGGCGGTCCGGGTAAGGTTCGGCGCCGGCAGCCAGAAAGGAATTCTGTTCCGGTTTGTGGGCATGATCGGCGAGATAACCGCGCCCGCCGCAGCCGATCAATCCGATTCGGAGAAATTTCATACTGTCGATACTTTCGTTTTTAAAAACAAACGGTGAGGAAATCCGCCGGATTCTTGGTGTCTCCGAGCCCCGGGGCGGCGGAGATGAAGCTTTCGCGCGTTTTGCCGTCGTCGCAGTCGTTGACCAACAGGTTGAACCGGAAGCCGGTCCGCCCCATTTCCGGCGTCAGCCCGATCGCGTTGAAGGGGATTTCCGCTTCATAGACGGTTTTGTGCGCATTCTCGTCGCGGTCGGTCTGCAGTGTGATCCGGCGGGCGGCGAGGTCGGCTTTGAATCCGCTCGGCAGACTCCAGACGAAGACTTCCGAAGTTCCGCCGTCGCGCCGGGTGAGGCCGATTTCCCAGAAGACGTCCTGACGGGGGAGCTGGATTCCAAGCTGGACGTTATCTCCCCGCCAGACCTCCGTGCCGCTCCACGGCTGGCAATGCCGGTCGTCGGTGACTTCGACGCGCAATTTCAACCGGTTGGCGGAGCGGGCGAGCCATACTTTGGCGGAGAGATCCCGCGGCCCCTTCCAGTAAAGCGGCTCAAAGCCCGGCTCATGAGGAACCAGGCGGACAACCTGGCCGGGGCGGTCGATTGTCAGCGACGGCAGAGCGCCGAACGTTTCATCGATCCGGATCGCCGGTTTCAGCGCAAAACGCAGTGTGCCTTTCCATAACGCCCCGGCGTCGACCGCCAGCTCCATTTCGCCTTCGCGAAAGTCCGCGGCGGCATCGAAGACGAATTCCGCCGGAACGGCAGCGCCGGGAGTTGCCGTAAGCCTCAAGTTGGACGGCGTAATGTTGAGCCCTTCGACCGGCTTTACCCCGAGCGTTACCGCCAGCGGCGCGGCAATGGGATTGCGGAGCAGAAAACGCACCGGCTGCTTTTTGCCGGGAAAGAGGAAGAAGCTCTCGGAAGCGAGAAATTCACCGAGCAGTTCGGGATTCGCCTTCTGCTCTTCGAACCGCAGGAAAACCGGACGCGGCCCGACCGGCACGGCGACGCTGCCGCCGGAAACCGGGAGCGGCGTCTCATTCCCCCAGAGATCGCACCGGAACACTTTTCCGGTGACGCCGGAAACCAGCTGAAGCGTGGTATCTTCCCCGGTGCGGAAAAACGTCAGGACGAATCCGCCGTCTTGCCGGCGGAAGAGATAACTGAATACATCGCGCCCGGCGCCGCCTCCGGCATTGGCGTTTTTCACAAATTCCGCCTTATAGAGATTCTTCGCCAGCGTGTTGTAAGCGACAAAAACCGGTTTGGGGTAAAAGTCCGCGGTGACCAATCCGAAATGGGGTTCTCCGCTGTCGGCGGGAAAATATTTGGCCGGTTTATCCCGCAAATTGTACCAGTTGTAACCGATTCCGCCGTTGGCCCAGGTATAGAGAAACTTGCAATAGAGCGTTTCGGCCTGAAACCGTTCGCCGCCCGCGGCCGAAGTGAGGGCGGTTTCATTGGACCATCGGGGCTTGGTGTTCCCGGCAGCTTCCCGAAGCGCGTCCACCGTCCGGACTTCGCCGACGTAATCGGTGAAATGACCGTGGTTGTGGAAGGCGAAAATATCGTAATTGTCCCCGCAGGCCTTGAAGAAACGGCGATACCAGTCGGGGGTCGGCGCGGTGTTGCCGCGCACGGAGGCCAGCCCGGCGGTGAGGATGAGCGTGGCCGGGTCGGCGCGCTTGATCTCTTCATGGGCGATTTTGAGCAGTTCGCCGTACTCTTCGGGGGTGAAATTGTGATGGATATGCATATTGATTTCATTCATCACCTCCACAAAGCGCAGCCGCCCTTTGTAGCGCTCCGCGACGGTGCGGAGATAGGCGCGCCATTTGTCGTAATCGGGGCGCGCGGCCCACGGATTTTTATTTTCCGGAACGGCCGGAACCCAATCGGCCGCGTAGGTCCATTTGAGGCCGTGGTCGACGATCGCGGCCAT
>JAVBSA010000524.1:0-4421 GCA_031556915.1 Victivallis sp. | reverse complement strand
GGCCGAAAGGCCCTGAACCCCGAGATGCCTCGCCCTCCGGGGCGAGGAGCTTCCCTCAGTTGAATCTTACACTTTCGCGGGAGACTAAATTGTAGGGCAGGACCGTTTTGGGCGGAACCGGTTCCCCGGCGCACCGCTTTTCGATCACTTCGGCTACGGCGGCGGCGAGCGCCTGGTAGTCCGGCGAGACGGTGCTCTGCGGCGGAACCGCGTGGCGCGAAAAGAAGGTCTGCTCGGAGGCGATGAGCGAAATATCCTCCGGCACCCTCTTATTGAAAAGCGAAAGGGCGTACAAGCCGACGATTGCGGCATTCCCGCCGGGGCAGAAGAGCGCGTCCACCCCCTGTTTCAGGAGTTTGCCGATAATCTCCACATATTGATCGGAACCGGGGCCGGAGAAATGGATCAGCTGTTCGCCGCCGGGGAGCTTTCTCCGTTGCAGCGCCGTCTTGACCGCCTCGAACCGGACGTCGGCGTTGCCCGTGCCGGGGTCGCCGTGGATGATGCACCCGATTTTGCGGCAGCCGCGTTCGTAGAGGTGCGCGATGGCGGCCTCCATGCCCTGCGCTTCATCCGAACGGACGAAATAGACGTCGTGCGGCGTTTTGGCGCTGTCGCGGTCAACGATGACGAGCGGAACGTGGAACCGTTCACTCCAGCGTTCGAAATCGGCCGCCTCCGCTCCGATGGCCACCGCGCCGCAGAACTGGATGCTCTCGAGGCGCTCCAGATTATTGAAGGGCAGGATTTCGAGGCGGAACTCCCGTTTGGGGAATTCGTGGGTGAGCGCCATTAAAATCATATCCACGCAGCTCTGAACCGGATAGCGCGAGTCGTAGGGGGTGATGATCACCACGTTCCGCTGCTTGGCCGAGAGCCGCGGGTGGTAGCCGTGCTGCCGCGCCACGGCGAGAACCTGTTCGCGGATCTCCGGCCGGATGCTGGGGTGATGGCTGAACACCCGCGAAACGGTCGCGGTCGAAACACCGGCAAGTTGGGCGATTTCCTGAATGGTCATGATTTTACTCCGAATTGAAAATGGAAAATGGAAAATGGAAAATTGGAAGAACGCTGACGCGTCTGCCCTTATTCCCTATGCAAAAAACGTTTTTAACGGACAAAAGGGTTTGTGTTGAAAAGCAGTTTTCTTTCCCCAATTTTCCATTTTCAATTTTCCATTTTCAATTTTAAAATGATATAGTTTCCTGAATTGTGATTCATTTTCAATATATCCTGTTTCTTGCGAAAAATCAATCCGCGATTGCGTGATCTTTTTCACAGACCGGTTTGAAACCAAGCTTCGGCCGGACTATCTTCATTGGTAACCCAAAGGGAGTCAGCGAATATGAGAAAGTCGTTTTTGAACCAGTCACGTCCGGTCGTCACCGGAATCTTCGCCGGGCAAACGCCCGCGGAGCTGATCGCCGAAGCGCGTCACGCCGAATTCGAGGGCGCGGACGGCATCTGCGTCGAACTCTGCGATCTTGAGCCGGAATTCCGGAATGCCGAATCCCTGAAACCGGTGATCGATGCGGTGAATTTGCCTTTCATGTTCGTCTTCTACCGCAACGACCGCCAGGAGAATCTCGGCGACGAAGCGCGTCAGGAAATCCTGCTGGCCGCCGCCGAAGCCGGAGCAAGCATGATCGACGTGATGGGCGACCTCTATGATCCCTCGCCGATGGAGCTCACCCGCAACGTAGCTGCCATCGACAAACAGAAAAAACTGATCGACGCCATTCACGCCAAAGGCGCCGATGTGGTGATTTCGTCGCATATGCAGTGCTCCCGGACAGCGGAAGAGGTGTTGGAGCACCTGTCGGAGACGGCGAAACGCGGAGCCGACGTGGTGAAAATCGTGACCACCGTCAACACTTCCGAAGAACTGGCCGAGGCGTTCCGCACCACCATGCTGCTGAAACAGGAGCTCAAAACGCCCTTTATCCATCTCTGCAACGGCAAATTCGCCCGCCCGCACCGTTTTATGGGGCCCGCGCTCGGGACTTCGATCTTCTTCGCCGTGCCTCGTTACGAACCGCGTTACGGCATGGGCCAGCCAAGCGTGCGCTCCTTCCGCGCCGTGCTCGATAATCTCCATTGGAACATCAACGATATCACGGAGTAAACTCATGGAACGACGTTTAGAAGGAAAAGTTGCATTGATCACCGGCAGCGGAGGCTTGATCGGCCCCGCCATCGTGCGCCGGCTGGCCGCCGAAGGCGCGGCCGTCGCCGTGACCGACCTCTCGCTCGAAGTCGCGCAGACTCTGGCGCGGGAAATCGGGAGCAAATTCGCCGCAAAACTCGACGTCACCGACGGCGCGGAGGTCGCACAGGTGTTCGCCGGTGCGGAGGCGGCGCTCGGCCCCATCGACATCCTGGTCAACAACGCCGGATTGCTCTGTCAAAAATCCGGCCCCTTCCAGAATTCGGAAGAAGAAATCTGGAGCAAAATTCTCGACGTCAACCTCGGCGGCGTCATGCGCTGCTGCCGCCGGGCGCTCGGGGGAATGATCGAACGCAAACGGGGAGCGATCATCAACCTGGGCTCGATCGCCGGCGTCTCGGGGCTCCCGGGCTGGGCGGACTACGCCGCCGCCAAGGGAGGCGTCATCGCCTTCAGCAAGACGCTGGCGATGGAGGCGGGGCGGCACGGGGTGACCGTCAACTGCGTATCGCCGGGGATGATCGGCAAGGAATCGGTGGAAAATCACGGAACCTGGCTGGAACGCTCCGGAACCCCGGAGGACATCGCCTCGATGATCGCCTACCTGGCGTCGCCCGAGGGAAACTTCATCACCGGCTGTAATTATATGGTGGATGGCGGCCGGGTGGTCGGCCCCAAAAACGCGTCCTGGAATCAATAAACGGGGAATATTATGGGATTCGAAGGGAAAGTCGCGATCATTACGGGAGCCGCTTCCGGCATGGGGTTACTGACCGCGCAACGGCTTGCCGCCGACGGTGCGAAGGTGATTCTCACCGACGTCGACAAGGAGAAGGCGGAAGCGTGCGCCGCCGAGCTCAGGCAGGCGGTCGGCGTAAAGGTGGACGTCCGCAATTACGCTGAAATCGAAGCGGCGGCGAATCTGGCTGTTGAAAAATACGGCTCCATCGATTTATTGTTCAATTTTGCCGGGGGCTCGGCGGGCCGGGTGCTCAATTGCCACATGCCATTTTACGAACAGCCGGTCGAAGTGATCGAATGGGGGCTTGACGTCAACCTCAAAGGCGCGGTGCTCTGCTGCCGGGCGGTCCTCAAACAGATGATCGAACAGAAGAGCGGAGTCATCATCAATTTAAGTTCCGTTTCCGGCCAGAACGGAGCCTACGACGTCGATTACTGCGCCGCCAAACGCGGAATCGTCGGCTTGACCGAGGCGATTGCGCTCTGGGGCGCTCCGCACAACGTCCGCTGCTGCTGCGTCACGCCGGGACCGGTGCTGACCCGGGCGGCGATGGCCAATATGCCGACTCCGCTCGGCCGCGCGGCGGAACCGGGCGAAGTGGTGGATCTCATCCTCTACCTCGCCTCCGACAAGGCCGCTTACATCACCGGCAGCAACCACCGGATCGACGGCGGTTACTGCCTCAACGGAGCCGCGTGGGTAAAATGAACGGAAAACGAATTGTATTTGTCGCGAAGGGAAAAGCCGAACTGGAGGATTTCGAATTCAACCCGCCCGGTCCCGGCGAAGTCCTGATCGAGTGCGCCTATTCCGTCGTCAGCGCCGGAACCGAACGGGCCAACTTGGTCGCAATGCCGAATACCGCCGGGGGGGACGTGGGATTCCCCTTTCACCCCGGCTACTGCGGTTCCGGGCGGGTGATCGACCGCGGGCCCGGCGTGGACAATCTCAAGATCGGCGACCGCGTCGTCATCAACTGGGGCGGACACTGTTCGCACTTCGTCAAAAAAGCGGATACGGTCACGCGGATCGACGATGATTCCGTCGATCTCATGGAAGCGGCCTTCGCCCATATCGCCTCGTTCCCGATGCTGGGCGTCCGCAAGCTGCGGCTCGAACTCGGCGAAACGGCGATGGTGGCGGGGCTGGGATTGCTCGGCATGTTCGCGATTCAGTTCGCCCGGCTTTCGGGCGCGATTCCGGTGCTGGCGGCGGACTTCGACCCGGCGCGGCGCGAGCTTGCCCGGCAGCTCGGGGCCGACCGGGTCTTCTCCCCCGCCGAACCGGATTACATCGAACAACTGAAGGCGTTCAACGTCAAGGGCGTCGTCGAAGTGACCGGTTCCGCCGCCGCGCTCAAACAGGCGCTGGAATACATCGCCTGGGAGGGGCGGATTTCGCTGCTCGGCTGTACGCGGGTCTCGGATGTCGGGATCGACTTCTACCAGTCCGTCCACCGGCGCGGCGTCTCCCTGATCGGAGCCCACACCTCGACCCGGGCCAAGCTGGAAT
>JAVBSA010000413.1:0-4150 GCA_031556915.1 Victivallis sp. | reverse complement strand
ACGCCGGAAGGCGGAAAAATCCGCGGCAACAAACCCTGGGAACTCATTTTCGATGAAAACGGAAATGCTTACCGTTATTGGTGTTTCGACTTCGGCAACCCCGACTGGCAGAACTACATGGCCGGCGTCACCGATCACTATATGAAGAAATACCAACTCGACGGTTACCGGATCGACGCCGTGATCGGCAACCATTACCTCAATTGGCGGAAGAAAGATTTTCCGTCGCTCGCCAAAACCCCGAACAATGTTCCCGAAGATTGGTGGCGCTCTTCGTTGGAGCAAAACGGCGGCAAGCTCCCTCCGTTGCCTTATGAACGCGCCAGCCTGGGCTGCCGCCGGGGTGGAATCGAAATGCTGAGAGCCATCAAGGGAGCCGTCAAACGCAACAATCCGGACGGGGTCATCCTTGCCGAAGTCGATCACGCCCCCTATATGCAGGACGGCGACGCCATCTTCAACTTCCCGCTGGCCTTAACCCTTTGCGAAACAGCCACAAAGATGCCGTTTACGGAATGGTCCCGAAGCCTGGCCCGCTGGCTTGACGAGTTGAATTTCGCCAATCCGCGCGGAAGTAGGTGGCTTCAATACTTCGGTTCCCACGACCATCTTTCCCCGTTCGGCTGGGTCGGCTTGAACGAAGTGAAGGCGCTGATGGCCGTTTCCATGCTGATCGAAGGAATCCCCATGGTCTATCATGACCAGGACACGGGAATCGGCGTCCACCTGGCAAAACTGATCGCCATCCGCAAAGCTCTTCCGGAGCTCAGGCGCGGCAGCGGCAGATACCTGACGGCGGGGCCCGGAGTCTTCGCCTCCATACGGTGTTATGAGGGATCGTCCAGCATCGGTTTCATCAACCTGAGCCCGGATGCCGCCAGGGCGGAGTTGAAAAACATCATCGGCACCGCCGGACTCGGAACGGGGCGCTTTGCCGTGTGGACTCCCGGAACTTCAACTCCCATCGCCGCCGGAACAAAGGAATCGCTGCAATCGCTGAGCGTCGAGCTCCCGCCCTGGGGCTATGACGTGCTGGCTTTCCGCCCGGAAGGAACCGCGTCTCCGTTCCCGGAAGAGCAAATCGCAGCAACAGTGAAACCGGCGAAAACGGACGGCGCGGTCACCGTGTCGGAAAAGGCGGACAGCATCGACATCTCCGCCCCCGGTTATTCGCTGTCGATCGGCAAAGCCGACGGGCAGATCATCCGTTTTTCGGATGCGTCCGGCAAGGAACTTCTTGAAGGATCGGGATTTATCATAGATCCGGCTTTCACTCTCGAACAACCGCCATTGCGGCCGGCCGCCGATATCAAGGTAGGGAACGACGGTTCGACCGTCACTGTCACAGCCGGAACCGTTCTGCCGTCCGGCTCGATTGCAAGCTTGTCGTACCGCTGCGGCAAGGACGCGGTGAAGCTCGACGCGTCGCTGGAAAAAGCCGGTCTGTCGCCCCGGGCGGGAATCGCTTTCGCCGCGAAAAACGTCACACGTTGGCAAGTTTCTTCGGCGGAGGGGTTGCTCGACGACTTCTTCACGGTCCGGCACGCCAAAGGCGTCCCGTCCCGGACCATGCCCGAAGGCATCCTCTATTACCGCCTCACCGGTACGCCGGTGATGTGGCAGGCGGAAACCAATCCGCTCGCGTTCGACAAACCGTCGCTCCTCGCTTTTGCCGGCGCGCATGGCGTGGAGCTTACCGTCGCCGATCCTTTGAGCGGTCAGCTCCGCAACGCCATGGTGCTCGACAAGCTCGGGGGGAATTCGGGGTGGCACGCGGCCTTCTTCTGGCGGGACGTACAACCCTATCCGCAGCAGGAGGATACCGCAAGTCAGACAAAGACCTTTTCGATCACGCTTAAGCCGGCCGCCGCGCCTCTGGCCGACCGGGCCGATTCCGGGTGGACGACCGCCGGAAACGTCAAGCTCCGGAACATCAGCCAGGGCTGGATCGTTGAAAACGGCAGCTATTCGGTTGAACTTCACCGGTGCGGGGGCGTCATGCGCTCTCTGCGCTCCAAACAGTCGAACCTTGAAGTCTTCAAGAACAACCAGGTTTATACCAATAAGGGATTCCGCCGGAAATGGGGGGAACCGAATATGTTCGCGACCTCCGCGAACGACGGAGAAACCGGCGTCAGGGTCTGGCGCGAAGGGGAGCAGTTGCATATGCGTTTCAACTATTCCATGCGGGGTCCCACCAGAAGATGGCTGCTGGATCCGATGGTCTGGGCGTCGACGGAATATATTTTCGACGGCGGCCCGTCGATCAAAATCCGCTGGGATATCACTCCGCTCGGCAAACCACAGGACGATCACGCGTTCCTGGCGTGGGAAATCTATTCGGACAACTGGATGTCCTCGGTATTTCAAAAGGACGGCAAAAACATTGCAACCGGCATTGCCGTGAAAACGGCGGAGCGCCCCGACGCCATCCGTTTCTTCGGGAAAGACCGGAAAACGATGTTGAGCCTGAGCGATATCCGCTATCCCGCCGGTGCACCGGCGCAGAACGTGGCGCTTCAGGATTCGGTCTTCCGCATCGCCTGTGCGGATGGTCCGAAGGAAGCGGTCGAACCCGGGAAAACCTATGAAACATCACTCATACTGACTGTGGGCGAATAACATGTTCCTGATCCGTTGCTTCATCATTGCGTTGTTTCTGCCTTGCCTGGCTCTTGCCCAACAGGATGCCGTGACGATAGGCAACGGACTGGTCACGGCAAACATTTCCCCTTCGCTCGGCAGAATCGTTTCCTTCGGGCTGGCGCAGGGAAACAATCTGCTGTGGCTCGAATCGGCCAACAATATCGAAGAACGCAAACAGAAGAAGCCGGAGGGGTGGATCAACTACGGGGGAGACAAGGTATGGCCTTTGCCGCAAAGCAATTGGCCCATTCCATTCGGGACTTCTTGGCCCCCCTCGCCCGCGCTGGAAGGCTTGCCCTGGACTCTGTCGGAGCATAGCTCCACCCGCGCGGTATTCCGGAGCCGGCCGATTGCGAAACTCGGAATCCGCCTGACGCGGGAGATTGAAATTCCGGCGGGCGGCCACTCAATGGTAATCAAAAACCGCATCGAACGGTATGAGGCAAATCCGTTCCCGGTGCAGATCTGGTCGATCACGCAGATCGTGTCGCCGAAATACTGTCTGCTGGAAATTCCCCCCGGGTCAGATTCCTTTGTCGAATTTTTCGACAAAGGTTCCGCAAAACCCGCTGCCGGCGGCCTGGGCCACTTCCCCCGTGCGGACGGCAGGGAAGCGAAAACCGGAACCCTGGGCTCCTGGGTCGCGGCCGTTTACCCGGACGGGTTGATCCTGCTGCAATGCATCGGCGTGAAACCGGGCGGGTGCTATCCCGATTCGGCGTCCGTCGAGGCCTATTCCAACCCCCATTATATGGAGCTGGAAACCCTGGGGGAACAACGTCATCTCATGCCCGGCGAGGCGATGGAGAATCTGGTGATCTGGCACATTATGAAAAAAGAGACGGTTGAAACAATCAACCGGGTCGTTCAAGATATCAAAGAAAAACAATGGATGTAACAATGCAACCTGGCGAGTACGATGTGACATTGACGGAAGAAGTGGAAAACCTGGCGCGGAAGCTGGGAGCCGAACTGGTGGGATTCGGACCGGTCGAACGGTGGAAACACGCCCCCCTGATGCTCTCCCCGCAAGGGCTTCTGCCCACTGCGAAATCGGTGATCACGGTCTGTGTGAAGTTCACCGACGCCTCGATGGAATTGACCGAGAAAGAGATGTCGGACCATTGGTATAATCCGTATGACATGTGCGAAGCGTTCACCGGCATGAACGAGAGGTTGGACATGATCGCGTTCCACCTGACCAAGTTCCTGGAGAACCGCGGGTACAACAGCCTTTATACGCCGATCTCGAATCTGTGGCGGATCAAGCCCTATAAATCCATCGACCACCCGTTTGCCCCGGCGCTGGTTCACCGGTACGCCGCCGTGGCCTGCGGGTTGGGTGAAATCGGCTGGAACGGCCTCTTCCTGTCGCCGGAATACGGCCCGCGGCAGAGAATGATCCCGATCGTCACGGAAGCGGCGCTCGCGCCGACTCCGATGTACGAAGGCCCGGCCCTGTGCGACAAATGCATGGAATGCGTCAAACGGTGTCCGTTGGACT
>JAVBSA010000511.1:0-10123 GCA_031556915.1 Victivallis sp. | reverse complement strand
CTCGGGGAGAGAAGTGTTTCCGGTATGCCGCCGACTTTGCGGCGCGTTTTCGGCCGTCGCCGAAAACGCATTGCGTAGCCAACCCGTTGCGTAACAAACGCGAACCCGCGCTGACCGCGCTATTGTTCCGCGTATGATGTTTTTCAGTTCAAAAAAACTTGCGCATCGCGTTAATCATATGATTTACCACGGATGACAATGGCACCGGATAAACCGTTTGTCAATAGATGTTACCTCAGAAAGAGATCTTGAAAAACATTCTGCCAGCCCCGGCCGTAGCGGAAATATCTGCGGAGACGGATTTCACCGGCTATCAGGGGCAGACGCTTGAAAAAGGATGTGTTCATCCGGGCCCGCGCTTCGGAATGCTTCCGGCGGTCTTCCAGCAGCGCCGCCGTCTCCGGCGGACAGAGGCCGCCGACCCGCTCCAGCAGAGCGCCGTAAAGACGGGCGTTCCAGTCGAACGTGTTGCTCCTGACCGACCGGCGCGCCTCCGCCAGCTTGCCGCGCCAGGTGCGCCTTTGCCCGGAATTGGAAACGTTCCCTTCGTGCTGCCGGAAATCCGTGAGGCATTCATCCGTCGCCCGCCACGCCCCGAGGGCGGCGAGCACGAGGCCGATCCAGCTGTCGTGACACTCCGCCAACGCCGGAAACGGCAGCAGCAGCTCCTTCAGCCGCGCGTCGAACGCCATGTTGTGCCCCGCCGCCGGAACCCGCTTCAGAAATGTTCCCAATGCGGCGACAGGCTCTCCCGCGCCGAATCCGCGCAGTTCCCGGTGGGTACTTCCGAGCGGCCGCAGCATCCCGTCGACGACGCGGCTGTCGCAAAAAGCCCCCGAGGGCTGATCGGAATCAACCAGCAATCCAAGCAGTCTCTCCACCTTCTCCGGATGCCAGACATCGTCTTGATCCGAAAGGAAAATGAAATCCCCGGCGGCAAGCGAAATCGCCTTCTCGAAATTACCGCTGACTCCAAGATTGCGCTCATTGCGGTAAACGCGGATCACATCAGGATAACGCTCCCGGAACGATTCCAAAATCTCCCGCGTGTCATCGGTCGATCCGTCGTCGCAAATGACAATTTCGTTCGGCACAACGCTCTGATCGAAAATGCTTTGCAGTTGCTCCGCCAGGTATGCGCCGCCATTGTAGGCGGCCATGGCCACAGATACGCGGTTTTCATTCTTTGTTCCCATTACAAAATGTAGCCCGGCTTCCCCCCGGTTTCAAGAAGAACCGATGAATTATCCAAGATATTCGGGAGCCGGGATCCGGGAAGACGCTTTGTGTACCAGGCCGTTTCGGAATGCAGTGTCTTTGCTCGCAGGTCTGAGTACGGCGAAGCCGCACGGAAGACCGGAGAGCGGGGCCCCCGGAAAGTGGCCCGAAGTTTTTTGCGAAGCAAAAAAACCGAGCCCCGTGGGCGAAGGTGGCTACTTTTTGGGGATCAGTTGCCGATGGGGCGGCCGTAGGGGGTTTGTTCCCAGGAGGAGGGGGAGTTCTGGGGGATGGCGCTTACGCCGAGGCGTTCGCGGTCGGTGCATCCTGCCAGGAGAATAAAAATCGCCGCCGTTGCGAGAACGGCGGCGACGGTTTGGGACTTGGTTTTCATTTCGATGCGAACATCGTGTTGAAGAGGTTGTACTCGTGCATTTCCAGTGCCTGGAAGGCGACGGAGGCCGCCACCGCGAGGAACGAGAGTACGATCATGACTGTAAAGAATTTGGAGTTGAACATTTTGAAACTCCTTTACTTGATGTCGAACCAGACGTAGTCGCCGACCTTGATGGGGCCTTCGGTTTCGCCGATGGGTTCCGCGATGGAACATTTTTCGTCGACCTTGGTCAGCTTGACCTTGGCGATGAATTTGGCGGTCGCAACATCCATTTCTCCGCGGGAGACCATCATTTCGAGGCCCGGGGCCAGCATCGGATTGATTTCGGCGGTTTTGCTGCCGATCGGCTGGGTGACGGTGGATTCGCTGCCGACGGAGATGACGATGTATCCGTAGCGTTCGCTGATGTCGGCGACGCGGGCGAGGACAGCGCGGCGCGCTTCCATCGAGCCTTCCTTCCAGGGCACGGGAAGTTCTTCGGTATCGGGGATGCCGAGGACTTTGCGCAGTCCGTTCAGCTGGTCGGTGAGGTCGCCGGTTTTTTTGTTGAGAGCGGCGATCTGGCCCTGCTGCTGATCGATCTTGTTCTTCTGCTGCTGGATTTCCTGGTTCTTGGCATTGATGGTGCGGTTGGCTTCGTCCAGCTTGCCCTTGATGTCGCGGACGCTCTGCTTGACCTTATCCAGCGACTCCTTGATTTTGCTGTCGCTGAAATCGAGCCCGCCGGCACCGGTCTGGCCGCTGATGTCTTTGAGGGCGTTTTCGAGATCTTTGCGCTGGTTGCCGAGCAGCGTGATGCGGTCGGCGAACTGTTTGAGGGTATCGCTGTCGGCCGCTTTGAGTTTGTTGACGTCGAGATTGAGGCCGAGACCGCTGCGGGCGGAGCCGGCGATGCGGTTGGCGAGGTCGTCGCGGCGTTTCACCAGGGCGCCGACGCCGTTGATGACTTCATCGCGGTTGAGGGTATAGCTGGTGGTGTCGCGGAGCGCGGCGCTCGCGGGCACATTCTTCATTTCGGAGATGGATCCGACGCGGGAGAGGGCGTCGGCGAGTTCGTCGCGCTGTTTCACCAGCTGGCGGCCCTGGGCGACGAGCTGGTCGAGTTTGCCCTGGAGCTCTTCGGACTTTTCGTGGGAGAGTTCTTCGACGGTGAGTTTGGTTCCGTAGCTGGTTCCGCTGCTCTTGTCCATTTCGGTTGCGGTCTGGTGGATGGCGTTTGCCATCTTGTTCCACCCTTCAACCAGCAACGCCCGTTTCTGAAAGAGCATAAATGAGAATCCGGCGCTTACGGCTGCAAGCAAAAAAATCAGGATGCTCAGTATGATGTTGACGACTTTCATTCGGAATCTCCCACCCTCGTGTTGTTTACTCTAAAATAAAAATAAAAATTTCACAATAACGACTTTTAAAGAACATTAGCACCACACAAAAGCATTGTCAAATGCGGGAGTGCTCACTTTTTGCAAATAATTGAAATTTTTCTGCGCTGAAAGCCTAAAGAATGAATTTTACTCCTTCTATGGCGTGGAATTCAACAGCCAGTTTTTCCAGCGTCTCCCGGTTCGGGATGATGATGGGAACCTTGAAACTGCGGTAACGGCCCGATTCGGAATGCAGCCCTTCGTGGACGCCCGGGGGGAAGTTGTGTTTTTCCAGAATCGCTTCGATCGCCTCGCGCGCCGGGCCGCCCCGGCCGCTTTCGACGATGATGCGGAACTCCCAGTCGACCGGGAACTGCAATTGCTTTCCATTCATTTCCAGCGGCTTCATTGCGAATCTCTCACTTTCCGCAGGAGGTTCTGCCGCCTTTGGCGTGATGGTGCGCCCGGCACGCTTTGCAGTCTCCGTGCCGGGGGCAGCCGGCACTGGAACAGGGGCAAGTTGGATTACTCATGATTTCGTTTCTCCTGCCAATAGGGTGAAATCTGCCGCAGCCGCTCGATGACCGGCGGCAGCGCTTCGAGCACGGCGTCGATTTCCGCCGCCGTGTTGTACTTGGAGAGGCTAAAGCGGATGGTCCCGTGGGCGGCGGTGTAGGGCAGGTCCATCGCCCGCAGCACGTGCGACGGCTCCAGACTGCCGGTGGTGCATGCCGAACCGCTCGACGCGCAGATATTCTGCATATCGAGCAGCATCAGGATTGATTCCCCTTCGATGAATTCAAAGCTGATGCTGCTGGTGTTGGGCAGCCGGTTGGCGAGGTCGCCGTTGATGCGGATTTCTTTGATCCGCGCCACGACGCCCTGTTCCAGGCGGTCGCGGAGCGCGCCGAGCTCCGTCATTTCGCGTTCCAGGTTCAGCCGGGCGATTTCGCACGCTTTGCCGAGCCCGATGATCGAACAGACGTTTTCGGTGCCGCCGCGGCGGCCTTTCTCCTGGTGGCCGCCGAAGATCAGGTTCTTGAAGCGGATTCCGCGCCGGGCGAACAGCACGGCGACTCCCTTGGGGGCATGTAGTTTGTGGCCGGAGACGGTGAGGTAATCGATTTCGCTTTCCGCCAGGTTGATCGGAACCTTGCCCGCCGCCTGTACCGCGTCGGTATGGAACAACGCGCCCCGGGCGTGAGCCGTTTTCGCCAGCTCCTCCACCGGGAAGATGGTTCCGGTCTCGTTGTTGGCCCACATGGCCGAGACGACGGCGGTGCTCTCATCGATCGCCCGCCCGGCGTATTCCATATCGAGCCTGCCCCGGGTGTCGACCGGGATGTATTCCACCTGGTATCCCCGGCGCGAAAGCTCTTTGCAGTAGGCCATCACGCCGGGGTGTTCCACCGCGGTGGTGACGATTTTGTTCCGGTCGCTGCGCGCGGTGAGCGCCGCGTTGATGGCGGCATTGTCGCCTTCGCTGCCGCAGCTGGTGAAGATGATTTCGCTGGCGTTCCCGTCGCGATCCCGGAAGGTCGCTCCGAGCAATTCGGCGACCCGGATCCGGGCCGCTTCGATTTCCGCCGCGACACTCCCGCCGAAACGGTGGATGCTCGACGGGTTGCCGTAGCGCTCACAAAAAAACGGACGCATCGCCTCAAACACCTCGGGATCGACGGCGGTGGTGGCGTTGTTGTCCAGATAGATGACTTTATCCATGATAATGGGGCTCCCGATTCATATCTCTTAATAGACCATATTTTTCCGAAAAGTCAACCGGGGGAGCCGGTGTCGGAGATGAATAATGCTTTCTTGCTCATGCAATTTTCAAATCCGATTTGAAAATTGCATGAAGCCAGGTATTGAAATCAATGGGCGCCGACGATTATTTGCGCCGTGTCTCTGAAGTTTTTGAACGCGACGCCTTTGATTGTCGCGGCGAGGTCGCCGGAATAGATCACCGTGGGGTTGACGCACTGGCTGGTAAGACTCTGAAACGCGTGTAGATTGTCGGCAAAAGACGAATTGTAGGTCATGCCGGCTTTGATTTCGATCGGGGTCAATACCCGGCCCTCATTTAAAATCAGATCGACTTCGAATTGTTGCTGGACGGAAAAATAGTATAGCTCCGATTGTTTCCCCGCATTATAACGTGCTTTCAACGCTTCTACGATCACTAAATTTTCAAAGAGTCCGCCAAGGAGCGGATCGCGGATCACCTGGCTCGCGCTTTCGATATTGAGCAGCCACGCGACCAGCCCGACGTCGGTGAAGAAAATCTTCGGTGCTTTGACCAGTCGCGTTCCGAAATTATTGAAATAGCATGGCAGGCGGGAAATGATGTAACTGGCTTCCACCACCGAAAGCCAGGAGGCGAGCGTGGTGGATGAGACGCCGACGTCTCCGGCCAGACTGTTCAAGTTGACCACTTGGCCGACCCGTCCGGCCAGCAGCCGGATAAAGGTGTCGAAAGAGTTCTGGTTGGCAACGTTGATCAGCAATCGCACGTCGCGTTCCACATAGGTCTGATAGTAGGCGCTATAGAGGAGAGCCGGCGGCGTCTTGTCGCGATGAAGCCGCGGCAGAAACCCGTTGAAGATATATTCGTCCCGGGTGAGGATGATTCCCGCGGCGGAAAGTTCTTCGATGGAGAGAGGCAACAGCTTTAAGATTCCCGTCCTGCCGGCCAGCGATTGCGAAATACCCTCCTGCAGCCGGGGTTGGTGGGAGCCGGTCAGGATGAAACGGCCGTTTTCTTCGACCGCGTCGGCCATGATTTGAATTGTGCTCAAGAGCTCCGGAACGCGCTGTACCTCGTCGATGATGACCGGTGGCGGATAGATTTCGAAAAATGTCTTCGGATCGTTTCGGGCGATATCGCGGGCAGTCAGATCTTCAAGGTTCACATAAGCGTACCGGGGAAAGGTGTTTCGGGCCAACGTTGTCTTGCCGGATTGACGCGGGCCGAGAATGGTCACAACCGGGAAATATCGTGCTTGCTGAAGCAGCATTGGCGTGATTTTTCGTGCGATCATAAAAAAACTCCCTTTGCGATCTAAAGATAATACGGTTTTATGAAATTTTCAAATCGAATTTGAAAATTTCATGGAGTGAGCTTGCGGGACAATCGTTTTGCAATCGGCTGCCCGGATTGATTTTTGTCCGTGTGACGGTTAAATTAATGGTATGCTAGTTTATTTTGACAACGCAGCGGCGGCGCGCCCGGCCGATGCCGTGCTCGATTTTTACCGCCGGGCGCTCGCGGAAGACTACGCCAATCAGGAGGCGGCGCATTCGCTCGGGTTCGACCTGCGCAAAAAACTCGAAGATGCGGCGCGGCGGCTTTCGCACGCTCTCACCGGGCGCGGCGATTACGGCGTCGTCTGGGGCGGTTCGGGCACCGAACTCTTCAATCTCATTGCCGATTCCCCCCTGGTTGCCGGGCGCAAGGTCCTGACGACGGAATTGGAGCACCCCGCGCTCGCGGCTGCTCTCCGGCGAAGCGCCGCAAATGTGGTTTACGAAGGTCCCGCCGATTTTGCCGCCACCTTCGCCGTACAGAGTGAAGTCGGGCTCATTCAGGATACGGGAGCCTTCTATGCCGCCGCCTTTGGCGCGGTGCGGATGCTCGACGCGGTACAGGCGGCGGGGAAGCTCCCGGTTCCGGAAGCGGATCTGACCGTTGTCTCCGGCCACAAATTCGGCGCTCCGGGCGGCGCGGCGATCCTGCTTCATCCCGCCTGGCCGGGCAGGCGGAAGTTTCTCGAATTCGCCCATGCCTACCGGCACACCGCCTACCGGGCCGGCCGGCCGGAGGCTCCCCAGATGCTTGCGATGGCTTTCGCCGCGGAATCGTGTTCCGCCGGGCAGGTGCCGGAGATCAACGCCTTTCTGAGAGCCGAACTGGGAAAATATTGCACGCTGCAGCCCGAAAAGGCTTCGCCGTACATCCTCCATTTGATGCTGCCCGGCGTGGAGACGGGCGTCCTGGTCAGGATGCTGGCCGGACAAGGCGTCATGGTCTCCGCCGGGAGCGCGTGTTCGTCGGAGAGCAAAGAGCCTTCCGCCGTACTCCGGAAGCTCGGATTCTCCCGCCGCGACGCCTGGTCCGGGTTGCGCGTCAGCTTTTCCGGGCGCTCCACTTTGGAAGAGGCGAAAAAGTTTCTCGAAGCGCTTCGCGCGGCATTGAAAAACTATTGATTCCGGGTTATGTTACCGTTGTTAAAATGGAAAATTGAAAATGGAAAATTGAAAATTGGAGAAAGGAGTGTTTCCCGGTTCTTTTGCGTCATCCGAAACACCCCGCTCCGGTTCCATAATTTTCAATTTTCAATTTTCCATTTTCAATTCGAAAGAAATACGAAGGAGGTATTTTCGTGAAATTGAAGTGGAGTATTTTGCTGCTGGCGGGGGCGCTGTTCATTCCCGCGTTCGCCGATAACGCGGCCCCGAAAAAAATCGAACTTGTGAGAACCGTGCGCACCAACCCGCTGCTTTATTTCAGCGGCGTGCCGGGCGACGGCGAACTGACCCGCGAACTGCGCTCCTTCCTCGGCAGCTGCGGTTGGTTCGACCTGACCAACGACGCCCGGGCGGAGTACAATCTTGCCGCCGCCAAAAGCGGCGATTCGGTCACGCTCACCCTCACGGTCGGCGGCGCTTCCGCCGGAGCCTGGCGCGTTCCGCTGGGGCCCGGGAACCGCAAGGCCGCCAAAAACGCGGTCGACGCCATCATTCAGCAGACCTTCAAGGAATTGAAGGTGAAGAAATTCTGTTCGACCCGGATCATTTTCTGCGCCGATACCGCCTCCGGAGTCAAAAACATCTATGGCTGCGATATCGACGGCGGCGCGGTCGAACAGCTGACCAACTACAACACGCTCTGCGTGGAGCCGTGCTTCTTCCCGGACGGCAGCACCATCGGTTATTCGCGCTATACCCGCACCGGGATCGACGTGGTGGAAACCCGGTTCAACCCCACCCGCAGCCGGGTGCTCACCAGTTTCCGCGGCATCAACGCGGGGGCGGCGATCAGCCCCGACGGACGGAACCTGGCCGTGATCCTCAGCCCCGACCACAAGGTCGACCTCTATACCCTCCCGATCGGCGGGCGGCAGTTGACGCGCCTCACCGACAGCATTTCGGTGGAGGCCTCGCCCTGCTGGAGTCCCGACGGGCGTGAAATCGCCTATGTCAGCGACGAGAGCGGCCAGCCCCGGATCAACATCATTCCGGCCGGCGGCGGGAAACCGCGCGCGATCCGCTCCATCGGCCGCAACGCCGTCACCCCCGACTGGTCGAGCGACAACAAAATCGTCTACGCCGCGCTGATGGGCGACGGCGCCTACACGCTCGCCGTCTACGATGTCGCTACCGGCAAAAACGAGCGCATCACCGAAGAGCCCGGCAACTGGGAATCCCCCGGCTGGGCGGCGGACAACCGGCAGGTGGTCTGCAAGCGGAGCAGCGGCAACAGTGCCGCGCTTTACGTGGTGGATACCTGGACCGGGAAGACGCGGCTGCTGCTGCGGACTTCCTACAATTTGTCCATGCCCGCCTGGTCGCGGGCGGAAAGCAGGTAAAGTCATGAGCACCCCCCCCGTCGACGGTTATCTGGAAAAACTCTCCATGTTCGGCATCAAGCCGGGCCTGGAGGCGACAAGCGAACTCTTCCGCCGGATCGGGAATCCGGAGCGGAGCTTGCGCTTCCTCCACATCGCCGGAACCAACGGCAAAGGCTCCACGGGGGCGATGCTCGAATGCATGCTGCGGAGCGCCGGATTCACCACGGGCTTCTACACTTCGCCGCATCTCATTGATATCCGCGAGCGCTTCCGGGTGAACGGGCTGGCGGTTTCCGAAACGGATTACGCGGTTTATTCCGCCGAAGTCGCCGAGGCGGCGCGTGCCGAAGGCGAAAAAAATTTCACCTTCACCTATTTTGAATTCACCACGGCGCTCGCTGCGCTGATCTTCGCCCGCGCCGGGGTGGACATCGTGATCTGGGAAACCGGCATGGGCGGGCGGCTCGACTCCACCAACGTGGTGACGCCGGTCGCGTCGGTCATCACCAACATTGCGCTCGACCACCAGGCTTACCTGGGGGATTCCATCGACAGGATCGCCGCCGAAAAGGGCGGCATCATCAAGCCGGGAGTTCCGGTTTTCTCCGGGCGGCAGCTCACCGAAGCGGGGCTGGTCCTCGCGGAAAAGGCGGCGGAAGTGAAGGCGGAGGGATTCTATGACGTCCTGCCGGAAATTTCGGAGTTCGAACATGGTTTCCCGCAGAAATTCGTTCTTGCCGGCCGCCATATCACGCTGCCGCTCGTCGGCGCGATGCAGCGGCGGAATTTTCAGCTCGCGGCATTGGTGATCCTGACCCTTGCCGACCGGCTCGGCATCGACGTCGACAAGGCGTTCGCCGGAGTCGCCCGCTGCCGCTGGCCGGGCCGCTGCCAGGTGGTGAACGACAGACTGATCGTCGACGGCGGGCATAACCCGGATGGGCTTACCGCGCTCACCGAGGCGCTGGCCGAAGCGTTCCCCGGCGAGCGGTTCACCGTGGTTTTCGCCGGATTCAAAGATAAAGACGTTTCCGCAAGTTTGCGGCATCTCGCGCCGCTCGCGAAGCGTTTCTGTTTCGCGCCGCTCGCCGAATCCGACCGCGCAAGTTACAGCGGCGAAGAACTTTGTGAACTTGCCAGCGGCGGGATCGCCTGCGCCGGAGCGGCCGATGCGGTGGAACGAGCGCTGCTCGAACCCGAACGGGTCCTGGTGGCGGGCTCCCTTTACCTGGCTGGAGAAGTATTGGGGAAATATCTGCCCCATTCCGAAATATTGAACCTGGCATAAATCGAAAGAATATCCATATGGCCGAGAAAGCAAGCATTTCCGTGACCGGCGTCGAACCCGGCAGCCAGGAGCAGCACGTTCCGCTCTTCCTGACCAAAGAGCCGGTGATTTTCCCCTACAGTTTGACCCCGCTCATCGTCGATGAGGAAAATATGCCCGCGCTCAAGCGGACGATGACCGGCGACCGCATGCTCGCCATCTTCGCCGAGCTGCCCTCGGACCAGGAGCTCGGGATGCTGCCGATCCAGGCGCGGCTTCAACTCTTCAATTACCGCGAGAAACGCCGCTGCGG
>JAVBSA010000135.1:0-11560 GCA_031556915.1 Victivallis sp. | reverse complement strand
CCTATCCCGCCCGGAAATTCCCCTTCCTGGGATTCGGCGCCACCTGGGCCAGCGTTGAACGCGACCGCGACCAGGGGCGCGGCCGCGCCTGGATCGAACGCGCCTTCGACGCCGGCGCGGACCGGTATTTCGACGGTTATTCGCTCCATTACACCTGGAGTCCGCCCAAGTGGGGGTTCGCCGATTGGATCCGGGCGGAGCGCAAAAAGCGCGGCTACCCCGACAAGGAGCTCCACAACAGCGAGGAATCCTGTTACGGTCACCCGGGGGATCTGATGAAGCTCTTTGCCCGCGATCTGTTTTTACAGGATCTGGAGAGCGTCACCTATTTCCTGGCGCGCGATTTCCAGGAGGTGAACAATCTGCTTTATTCCGGCCTTTTCGACCTGGACTGGCAGCCGAAATTGCGGTTGCTTGCCTACGCCGCTTCGACCGATGCGATGCGCGGGCGGAAGCTCCTCGGCATGGCGGATCCCTCCACCGGCCTCGAAGCGTACGTTCTGGAAAAGGAGTCCCCCGATGTTCCCGGCGCCCGGTACTCCATCGTCTGCTGGGCGCTCGACCGGGTGGAGGGCGGAATGCACGTGATCCAGAAAGCCGCGTCGGTCCGGGTCGGCGGCTGGCGCTCCGTCGGCGCGATTGTGAACTGGCGGCTCGATTCCGTGGATGAGGTTGCCGCCGGGGTGATTGAAATCACCAATGAGCCGGTCGCCGTATACGCCGAACAATTGCCGGATTGGCCGATGCTGACCCCGGCGGAGTGGCGTGAACGCAAAGTCGCGGTGGCGGTGCAAGGGCAGGACGCCGGAATTCTTCCGGGGCAGGCCCTGCCGGACGGACGTTGAAAAGGAAAGGACCGGATATGAAAAAGAACCATTTTACACTGATCGAGCTGCTGGTCGTGATTGCGATCATCGCCATTCTCGCTTCGATGCTGCTGCCCGCGCTGAATCAGGCGCGTGAAAGGGCCCGGGCGAGTACCTGCCTCAACAATATCAAGCAGCAGCTGACTGCGAGCAGCTTTTACCGGGGCGACAACAAGGATATCCTGGTCGCGTTCACGAAAAGCGACTCCGGCGATCTCACATGGGCAAGCGTGCTCCGGGTGTATTTCGGCGAATCGAAAACGCTTACTGTCGCGGACAAAACTTATTATTGCCCGAAACTGACGTTTCCGGCTCCCGCAAGCATCAACAACTACACCTACGGCATCGCGAAAGTCGAAGACGGCGGAGCCGTTCCGCTGCCCAAATACCGCAAAATAACGGGTGATATCGTCGCTATTCTTCTGGGACAGGTGAAATATCCGGGCAAGTTCCCCCTCTTCACCGATTCCGCCAGGAACCTGAGTGCGGACGGCAACTGGACCTTCAGCAACAAAGACGCAGCGGGCGGGTTCACGCTCTCTCACGGCAAGCAGGGGGTGATCGGATTTTCCGACGGCCACGGCGCCGTCCAGACCCAGCACGACTATCGGGACGCGTTGAGGATCACCTGCGAAAACGACGGTTTGACCGTCTATTACATTCCCACCCCCGGCGTTGCGGCCATACCGGTGATTTGAATGATGAAATATCTGCTGTTGTTGCTGCTGGGGTGCGCCGCGTGCGCCGCCGGGATCGAATCCGCCGCGCCGGGAAACGTTTTTGTGGAAGGGGAGGCGCTGAAATTCACGCTTTCCTCCGCCCCGGCGAACAAAATCAGAGTGTCTGATTTCTACGGCAACGAAGTCGCCGCCGAACCGCGGACAGACAATAACGAACTGACTTTGACGCCGTTGCCGAAGGGGTATTATACGCTTCGGGTTGATTCCGAAGAATGTTATTTCACCGTCGTCGCCGATCCGGCGAAGATCGTGCGCAATCAGGAGTCCCCGTTCGCGGTCGACACCGCGCTCAGCTGGCTCTGCCGGGCCGACCGGAACAATCCGCGTGTTTCCGGCCCGCAGTTCGATCTTGTCATCGAACTCCTGCGCCGGAGCGGCGTAAGCTCGGTCCGCGAGCGGCTGGCGTGGTACGACGTGCAAGCCGGAACCGGCAAAGGATTCGATTTCAAGCACTATCTCGTCAACGCCCGGAAATTGCGCGACGCCGGGATCAAAGTTCTCGGCATGACGCACGATCTCCCCCCGTGGGCTGAAGCCGAACAGGGGATGCCGCGCGATCTGCTTGCCCTTCATCGTTTTACAAGGGAACTTGCATTGACGTTCAAGGGTTGTATGCCGGCCTGGGAGTTCTGGAACGAAGCCGACCACGGCGCGCACAAGGAACTCCCCTGGAACTGGGCCGCCGCCCAGAAGGCCGCCTGCCTCGGTTTCAAGGCGGGCGATGCGGCGCTGCCGGTGCTCCACGGCTCCTTCTGCCGCCAGCCGCTCGACGAGTATGCGGAGTGTTTCCTGGAAAACGACACCGCGTACTATTTCGACGCCTTCAATTACCACACCTACCGCGCGGTCGCCCGGTATCCCGAAATCGTCGGCGACCTCCGGCGCGTCATGCAAAAGTACAACATCGGCGATATGCCGATCTGGATGACCGAAAGCGGGAGCAACGCCGAAGGGGAGTCGGAGCTGAAGAGCTTCCACCCCAAACATATGCAGACGAGCCCGCGTCAGGACCGGCTGCTGGCGGAGTTCTTCGTGAAATCGCCGGTGGTGTTTCATTCGCTAGGCGTCGCGCGCAACTACTCCTTCGTGCTGCCGCCCTACAACGAACGTTCCGGCGCGAAGGATTGGGGGATGCTCCGGCGCGATTACTCGGCGAAACCGCAGTATGCGGCGTTCGCCACGCTCTGCCGCAAGCTCGGCAACGCGCGTTACCTGGGGGAATACGGTCTCGGACCCGGCAAACGGGGATTCCTGTTCGAACAGCCGGACAAAACGCAGACGCTCATTTTCTGGCTGGAATCGGCGATCGACCGCGCCAAACAGGATTCCTCAATCAGCGATAAACCGGTTCCCGACGGAATGATTGCGCTCCCCGGGGCAGGGGAGCTTACCGTGACGGACATCGTCGGGACGGAGAAAACCGTATCGCGAAACGCCGTTCCGGTCAGCCGTTATCCCGCTTACGCCGATGGATTGACCGGTTTGAAGCCGTCGAAGGAAGCGCCTTCTTTCGGGCGCATGGGGGCGTTGGAAACCGACCGGGATCTCACAATCGTCCTGAATCCGTTCCCGCTGGAGGGATTCGAGGCGGAGAAAACCCGTTTCGGCGTTCTCGCCACCGCTCCGGCGGGCAAGGTGAAACTGGAGATTTTCAACCTTTCCAATGAGGAAAAGACCGGCCGTCTCGCGGTCAGAGGCGTCAAGGCGAACGCCTTGGAGCCGATGACGTTGAAGCCGATGAGCAAAGAGGTCGTCATGCTCGACGTCTCGTTCGACGGCGCTGCAACCGTGTTGGAGGTCGGGGGGAGCTTCAACGGCCGCGAAATTTCCCGCTGCCGCGTTCCGCTGCGTTCGCTCGCCGGGTTGGAGCACGCCCGGAGCGTCCGGCTCGACACTTCGAATCCCAAACGCTGGCGCGCCAACGCCTCCGGCAAAATGACGATCGAGGCCGATCCGACGGGTGACGCGATGCTGTTCAAGGTACTCTGCGGCCCCGGCGACCGCTGGGTGTATCCGGAATATGACCTCAAGCTCCCCGCCGAATCGATGGCAAAGGCCACCGCCGTCCGCTTCGAGTGGCGCTCTTCGGGCAACTGCCGCCAGGGCAACCTGATGCTGGCGGGCGAGGGGGAGAAAACCCGGATCCTCGCCGCCGGAACCCCTGCGGGCGAATGGAAGTCGCAGACGGTTCTGCTGCCGCCGGGGGGCGCCGAGGTAAAAACGATCCGCATCGGCGTCAATCCGAGGGAAGACGAATACGAATTCCAGCTGCGGAACCTCGAAATTCTTTATTGAATCTTTTCCCGCGCCGGTATATATTAGCGGAAACACCGGGAGAAAAAGATTTATGGAACACTGGGATCGCCGGGCGGAGTTTTTCGCCCATGCCGAACGCTTGAAGCCGGAACTGAAACACTGGATCGTTCCGGCCGTATCGATCGTTGAGCCCTGCCGCGACGAAAACGCCTGGCAGAAAACGCGGATGCAAACCGTCGCCCCCGCCGCCGCCCTGACGGAACGGTTGTGGGGAAATCGGGAACACTTTTTTCTCGATTTCGGCGAAAGTACCGTGGGGCGGATCCGGCTCACGATCCGGCCTGAGGGCAAAAACGACAGCCCGCTCCGGCTGAAACTGCTGGCGGCCGAGTTGCCGTATGAGGCGGCGGCCGATCCGGATTCCTATCGCGGCGGCCTCGCCCGCTCCTGGATTCAGGATGAAATCATCAATATCGACGTCATGCCGTGCGTGTTTACGCTGCCGAGGCGTTATTCGCTGCGTTATCTCAAAATTGAGGTGGTTTCGGCTCCCGAGACGATCTGCTTCGAGGCGGTCGATGTGATCGGCGAAGCGGCGGTCGAGGCGCTTCTTCCGCCGCCCGCGGGGTTGCCGGAGGAATTGGCGGCCATCGACCGCGCCGCGATGCGGACGCTCCGCAATTGCATGCAGCTCCTGATGGAGGACGGCCCCAAACGCGACAGGCGGCTCTGGCTCGGCGACCTGCGGCTTCAGGCGATGGCCAACGCGGCGACCTTCCGCCGGTTCGACCTCATCGAGCGTTCGCTCTATATCCTCGCCGCCGCTGCCGACGACGAAGGGCGCGTGCCCGGCTGCGCCTACACGGAGCCGGAACTGCGCCACGGCAACGACACTTGCGATTATGCGCTTCTCTTCGCCCCGACGCTCGACGACCTGGTGCGCGAAAGCGGGAACCCCGCTCCGGCGCACGATCTCTATGCCCTGGCGGTGCGCCAGTGGGAGCTGGTTGCTCCGATGGTCGGTGAAGACGGGCTCTTCGATTATCCGCGGGCGGGCTGGGTTTTCATCGACTGGCAGACCTTCGACCGGCAGAGTCCGGCGCAGGCGGTGGCGATCTACAGTTTGCGGGCGCTCGTCCGCCTGGCGGAACGGGTCGGCCGTTCCGCCGATGCGGAAAAATTCCGCGCCGAGGCGGAACGGTTGTCGCTCTCTCTCCGGCGCGCCTGTTACGACGCGGATCGAAAGCTGATTCTTTCGGGGCCGGCGAAGGAGGTTTCCGTCGCCGGCCAGGTGTGGCCGATTCTCGCCGGGGTCTTCACCGTCGCCGAGGCGCGTGAGATCCTGTCGGCGATGGCGAAGGAGCCCGGCGTCATCCAACCGGGAACGCCCTATATGCAGCACCATCTGCTTGCCGCCTATGAATTCGCCGGGATGAAGGAGGAGTTGCACGCCTTGCTGCGTTCCTACTGGGGCGGCATGATCCGGGCCGGGGCCGACACCTTCTGGGAGGCGTACGTGCCGGGCGACGATTTCCTCTCCCCCTACAACGACGCGTTGATCAACAGCGCCTGCCACGCCTGGAGTTGTACCCCGAGCTGTTTTTTACGTGCTTGAATTTATACAGTGTTTGTGTTAAGTTAATGAGAATCCAAACCGAAAGGGAAACAATGAAACATTTCATGGTGATGGCGGGCGTTCTGCTGGGAGCGGGCGCGTTTGCGGCGGTGTCGGTTCCGGTCGAACAGCTGAAGGGATCCGGTCATGTGGCGAATATGGAAATCAAGGACAATGCGCTGCGGGCGGATGTGACGGGCAACGATCCGAATCTGACTGTTGCAAATTTTCCCAAAATGAGCTCGGCGGAGAATCCGGTCCTCAAGTTCGATATGAAGGCGGCTGAAGGTCCGAGCAAAGACATTCAGATTTTCTGGGTGAACGAAGACGACAAGAACTTCAACGAGAAAAGCTCCACCCGCGTCAGGATTCCGAAATTCGACGAGTGGGTGAGCTACGAAGTCGAGCTGTTCGCCAGGCCGGAATGGAAGGGCGAGATCCGCGCTTTCCGTTTTGACCCGGTGTCGAATGCGGGCAACAAATCCTTTGAGATCCGCAATATCGAATTCGTTCCCTTCACCGTCAAGAACCTGCCTGCGGAACGGTGGGGCTGCAACGATCAGCTGAAGAACCGCAAGGTGGCGGACGGAGTCCTCTCCGCCGAGCTCATCGTCGGCAAGAACGATCCCATCCTCAGCGGCCCGGGCATGACCGGAATTGCCGCCGCCAAGTTCCGTTACGCCAAGTTCGATCTTTCGGTTCCGGAAGGCGCGGGCAAGGGCGCTCAGTTCTTCTTCCGCACGGAAGAGATGAAGAACTTCGCCGGCAATTGCGTCGCCAACTTCGAAGTCGTTCCCGACGGCAAGTTCCACAGCTACGTGCTCGACCTCTCCGGCAACGGCAAGTGGACGGGCAACATCGTCCAGGTCCGCATCGACCCGACCGGCCAGGCGGCCAAAGAGGGAACGGTCCAGCTGCGCAATTTCCGGCTCGACTCCGAAAACTGACAGGTCGGACAAGTCGGACAAGTCGGACCAATACTCTTCATTTAAAAGACCACGAAATACACGAAACACACGAAAAAAAATCAAAACGAAATTTTTTCCTCTCCCCTTTCGTGTTTTTCGTGTATTTCGTGGTCAAAAAATGGCATTACCAGTTAAGTGAAGAGCATTGGACAAGTCGGACAAGTCGGACAAGTCGGACAAGTCCGACGTTCCAAACGGCATACCCTTAACCTCCTGATCGCGACACCCAAGCGCGGTCAGCGCCGCAAAGTCGGCCGCATACCGGAAATGCTTCTCTCCCCGGGGAGCAAAAGGAGGTTCCAAGGAGGCTAAAGCAATGGCCTCCTTGGCCGCCGGAGGCCGGGCCGCAAGGCCCGCTCAGCCGCGAAGCGGCGCAATCAGCGCAGAACACAACTTTTTTCAAGAAAAATTCCCGGTGTCCCTTGACATCCGGGAATTTTTTTGCTATAATATTAACGTGTTAAGATAACGCGTTAATCAAAGAAGAACCTTTCATGGAAAAAAACTGTACGATCCGCGACCTGGCGAAATATGTGGGGCTTTCGACCTGTACGGTCTCCAAGGTGTTGAACGACACCGAAAAGCAGCTGGCGATTCCGGAGAAGACGCGGACGCGGGTGCGGGAGGCTGCCCGGCTTCTCCGTTATGTGCCGAACGTTCACGCCCAGCGTTTTTTCACGCGCCGCAGTTGCGTGATCGGGCTTCTGGTGCCGCCGCAGGAGGAGATGGGGCACAATGCGTTCCGGGATACACACTTTACCGATATGCTCTCCGGAATCGAAGCCGCGTTGAGCGCCACGCCTTACAATCTTCTGATGCTCTTCAACCGGCCGGAGTACCGGGAGGAAAACCGGTATCACGGGCTGTTTTCCTCCGGTTCGGTCGACGGGCTCCTGATCTGGGGAATTCACCGCTCCGACCGCTATTGGAAGGAGCTTGTGGAGTTGACCGGGCCCCGGATTTTCCTGACTTCGACGCCCGATTTCGCTTCGAATGAAGCGGTGAATTTCATCGCGAGCGACTACGAGCAATCCGCCTTCGGAATCACGGAGCGTTTGCTGCAGGCGGGGGCGCGCCGCATCGGCTGGCTGGCCGGCAAGGCGGATACGTCGATCATTCCGCAGATTGAGGCGGGGATCGTCCGTGCCGGGACGAAAGCGCATTCCATCCGTTACAGCGAATACACTGAACACGAGGGCGAAAAACTGGCGGCGGAGCTGCTTGCCGAGGGGTGCGACACCATTCTGGCCACCGCGCCGCAGCTTGCCAGGGGTGCGCAGAAAACCGGGGTGAAATTGATCGGCTGCTGCGACGGCCAGCACTGGACAAGGCATGCGGACGACCGGTTCGTGACCGCGCTCACCAATGACGTCGAAATCGGCCGCCTCGCGGCGGAAAGGCTGACCGGCCTCATGGAAGGCGGCGACGGAAACATTCAAATTAAAGTACCTGTTAACTTTTCAGTTTAAAGGAGTTGAAAATGAAAAAGAACCTGTTTACCTTGATCGAATTATTGGTTGTGATTGCAATCATCGCAATTCTCGCGTCGATGCTGCTGCCTGCCCTCAACCAGGCCCGTGACAAAGCGCGGGCGACGACCTGCTTGAACCTGCTGAAAGGAATGGCTTCGGCGAACAACCTTTACGCGGGGGATTTCAATGACTATTCGGTTCCGGTTTCACGCGGCGCTTCTTCTTCCTGGCGCGGTTACGATGTAATTTCCCCTTTTCGCGGTTATCTTGGGCTGAACCCCGATACGACGACAACGCGGCGGGTTCCGAAAAGCTACATCTGCCCCAAAGCGGACTTCTCGTTGCAGGAAGGCAGTACTCCCGGCGCTCTCGGTTGTCTGATGGACAGGAGTTACGGGCTGAATTATACCAGCATCCCCGGTATGTCCGCCCCTCCCGAAGACCGTGCATTCAAATTCAACCAGGTTTTGCGCCCCACCGAAAAGATCCAGTTTGCCGACGGTCTCGATTTTCAGCTTCATTGGAGCTATCGGGATGATTACATCACGGTTTTGAGCGCGGACGAAACCGGAAGCGCGGCTACTGTCGCCGGCGGCGGTTACCGGATCGCCTATCGCCACCGGCTCAAGGCTCAGATGTCGTTCTGGGACGGACACGCCGGCGTATTGGACAATAATGTGGTCAGGAACGGTGGCGATACCCACTGGAACCTCCCCAAGCGCTGAGGATCCGGTTGTGAAGAGAATTGCTGTTTTGCTGTCGGGAGCCGTATTGATGTTTCATGCCATGGCGTTCGAACTTCTCGAGAACGGGAAATCCTTTTCCGCCGAACCGGCGAAAAACCTTGTCGTTGGTCAGGATGGATTGCTGAAGCTTTCTCCGGGAGCCGCCGAAGGCGAACTCGTTTCGCGCATGATCGACCTCGGGGAGGGGAATCATCTCCGTTTCCTCGGCTGGGTGGCAAGCACCACCCCGAAAACCTCCGTCAAGGTCGATTACCGCGGTTCGGAAAAAGCTCCGTGGCAGGAGGCGCGCAACAGCTCGCTCATCCCCGCCGGCTCCGGCCGCTTTCTTCAGTACCGCATCCGGATTTCACGGCAGGAACCGGCGCGGGAACCTTTCCTGCGCGAGCTCTTCATCAGCACGAAAACATTGGCGGAGAAATTCAGCGAGGCGAAGCTGGAACGCAAAGACATCCCCGACCTGGCCATGATGATGCTTTACAGCGTCACGCCCGAGAAACTCTATCACGTCTATTCGCAGCTCCCCTACGACGCTTCCGAACGCGGGCTCTACATTCTCCGCAACGCGCCGGATAAAACGATCGGTGAAGATTACCGTTTTCTGCCCGACGGCAACGAAATGTATCTGCCCATGCGCTACGGAACGCGGATTCTCGGTCGGTTCCACCCGGTCGCGACCTTCAGCGCGCTTTCGCTCCGCCCGAAAGACGTCATCCTGCGTTCCAAAGACGGCAAACAGGAGAAGGCCGGCTTGCGCGAACAGCACCGCACGGTCAACTTTTTCGACAAAGAATTCCTGAAGGAGTACCGGACCGGGCTTCGCGCCGCGGTCAGGTATTACAAAGAGAATAACCCCTATCTCTTCGGGTACACCCTGATGTGCCCGGAATTCTTCTACGACACCGAACCGTGGCCGCAGATGACCTTTTTGAGCGGATTCAGCCCTGAGGCGCTGGCCGCCTATAAAGAGTTCGCCGCGAAACTTGAGCGCCCCGCGGAAGCGTGGCCCGCTCCCTCCGACGGTGATATTCTTCTCGACGCGGATTCCTACCTCTGGGCCTACTGGCGCAGCCGCGCCGGCGCCGACTACATCGCAAGCCTTGCCCGGATCATCAAAGAGGAAAATCCCGCGGCCCGGGTCGGCACCATGCATTACGTCGGCGCACAGAGTTTGCGCGGGCTCGAACCCGGTTTCGTGGAACTGAATCCCGATTTCGATTTCTATTATTCGTCGAACCTTTACCCCCGCGTTCCCGGCAAAGACGGGCTCGACGGCGGTACGGTCTTCAGCCGGACGCGGCTCAACGTCGAAGGCCATTCCCGCAAGCGGAATGTGTTGGAATACGACATCTGGTCGCCCTACGTCGATGCGAAACGCGCACTGACCTACGCCCGGTACGCCGCGCTGGAAGGGGTTGAAACCACGCCCATCGTGCTCGGGGATTTTCCGGATAACAAACCCTCCAACCACCTGACCCGTTATCACGGCATGAAGGGATCCCCGGTCACGCCGGAGCTCCTGGGCGAGCTCGCGGAACATATGCGGGAGGTCAAACCGTTGCGCACTTCAAAGAAATTCAGCCAGGTCGCCGTCGTGCTGCCCTCGATCTCGCTCCATGCGCTGCTCGAAAAAGACCGCTGGCTCCCGCACCGGCTCACCCAGCAGGAATTGCATGTCTTGAAACCCCTGCTGGAACTCAACGTCGCCTTCGATTTCCTGACCGAAGGGTATGTGACCAAAGAATTGCTCGACAACTATAAGCTCGTCATCGTCAGCCAGGCGGCGATCTATCCCTGGATGCGGAAAGCACTGGAGGAAACCAAAGCCGATATCCTCGCCCTCGGCTGGGCCGGGAGCGTCTCCGCACCGGGCCCCGCCCGACTGCTCGCCCCGATCGAACCGGAACAGTTTGATTTTACCCTGACCCACGGCTGGCCGCGCGAAAGCGCGGGAAAAGGAAAGACCTTTTTCGGCGGCGAATTATATGAGGACACCACGATCTTCAACTTCTCCGATAATCGCCACGCCCTTCTCGATGGACTCCGCGGAATCACGCTCCTGTATTCCGCGCCCGGCCTGCAAGGCAAACCGCTGCCCTATGCCGCCGGTATGAAAGGCGAAGTTCTCGTCACCGACGTCAAAGGCAACCCGGTTTATACCGTGGAAGAAAAAGAACGGAAAATCATCTGCTTCGGCGGCCTCCCATGGCAGCTCACCGCCGACGGCGGCGAAAAACAGTTCTTTACCCCGGAACAGGAAAAGCGCTTTTTCCGCAACATCATGGCCTATTGCGGAATCGAACACTATCCCGAATCCGGCGCGCTCCGCCTGATGCGGAATCGTGATTTCCTGCTGGTGGAAAACACTTCGGAACAACCCTTCAAAGGCACGCTCCCCAAAGCCGCAAACCCGGCCCGCAAGCTGCCGGAAACGGCGTTGGAGATTCCGGCGCTCGGTTCCGTCGTAATCCCCCTGCGCTGAAGACCGGTCTCAAACGGGCGGTGGAAGTGACTCCACCGCCCGTTTTGTCTGTTTTTTTATCATCACCCCCTTGACAAACGCTCTTCGATGCGTCATAATTAATAGCAACAGACAACATGTTGTCTATGGGGGATTCAATTTTGGAAAAGAAACGTTGCAACATCCGCGATCTCGCCAAGGCCGCCGGACTTTCGGCGGGTACGGTTTCGCGGATTCTCAATAACCGGCCCGGGGATATGAAGATTCCGGAGGCCACCCGGCTCCGGGTGGTCGAGCTGGCCCGGGAAATGCAGTATGTGCCGAACGTTCACGCCAAACGGCTTTTCTCGCGCCGCTCCGGCGTGATCGGCCTTGTGGTTCCTCCGGCGGGCCGGAACGGGGGGCCGGTTTTCGGCAATTCGCACCTTTCCCATATTCT
>JAVBSA010000236.1:0-12210 GCA_031556915.1 Victivallis sp. | reverse complement strand
TCTTTCTGGTGGAACAAGAAAGAGAAGCGCGTCCTCTTCTCGCTGCCGGAGGGGAAGTTGCTGGAGGAACTCCGGATCGAACTGCCCGCCAATTACGGCTTCTACATTCACGCCGACCATACCGTTGTGCAGAACTTCGTTGTCATCTGCTCCTGGAACGACGGTTTCGATACGGCGGGAACGCCCAAAAACGCGGTCTACCGCAATTGCGTTTCGCTCGACAATTGCGGGCAGGGATTCAGCGCACACGACACTTCGAGCGTAACATACGAAGATTGCGTGAGTTTCCGCTGCGCGAGCGCCGCGGTCTGCAACGTTCACTCCAGCTTCGCCGTCTACAAACGCTGCGTCCTGGCCGACAGCACCTTCGAAGCAGGAGTTTTCCTGGACGACGACAGCCACGCCCTTTTCGAGGATACCCTGATCGCCGATGCGGAACCGTTCGAACTCGTCTGGCAGCGGAACCGTTCGGGGCTGGTTTTCCATAACTGCGTCCTCATCGGCAACGGGCAGAGGAACATCCTGACCATGGGGGCCGGGAGCTGTTCCTTCACCAATTGCACCATCCGCAACGCGACGGGATTCGCCAGTCTGAACGGGCCGGAGGCGACCGGCGGTCTTGGCGTGAACCGTACCCTGATGCGCGGCTGTTCGCGCTATTACGTCCGTTTCCCCGAAGAGATCACCGGGCGGCGCTTCCGCTTCACCGGCAACATTTACGCCCCGACGGCGAACCACCTCATCGGCGAAACGAAGACCGATCCGGCCGGCGGGGAGATGCAGAGCCGGAAGCTGGAAGAGGGCAGCAGGGTCGAGGACCTCAAGCTTGCCGGGCGCAAGTCGAGTGAGATTCCCGGAGCTCCCGACCGCGCTTCGCAGCGCGTCGGCGCAAAATTGCCCGAGTCGGTCTGGAACAATTACTACAAATGGCGCGACGCCGAAGTGACTCCCGCCGGGGTCCGGTTCAAGGAGAAGAAATGAGATTCCTGCTGATTGCGATGCTGGCCGGAACGCTCTGTGCGGCGGAGCTGCCCTCTTTGCGCGGGGAGATCGCCCGGGCGCTGGAACGGGGCGAAAAGAAAATCGTTCTTACCGCCCCGCGTTACGCCGACGCCGGCTTGGTCGACCTGAAGAATCTCGAGGATTTCGAGCTGGACGGCAACGGCGCCACGCTGGTCAACACCTCGCTCGGAATCGCGATCCGGATCAGCGGGTGCACCAAGCTCACCATCCGGAACCTGACGATCGATTACGATCCCTTGCCCTTCACCCAGGCTGTCGTCACGAAAGCGGAAGGGCGGCGCGTTGAATTCGAAGTGGAAGCCGGGTATCCGGACTTGGACGCCCGGTACGCTTCCTCGCGGCTGCATCTTTTCGACGCGGAGGGGCGTTTCTGGAAGAAGGTTCCGGACATCTACGGCCAATCTGAAATCCGCACTCCCCGCCGGGGCCTTTTCGTCATGAGCGAAACAATTCCGGTCGCCGCCGGGGACAAGGTGGCCCTGAATTACCGCTCCAGTTACGGAATCCAGATCATCGACAGCGAAAAAACCACCCTGGAAGATGTGAATCTCCTGAGTGCGCCCGGGCTCGGAATCATCGGGCGTTTCAACCGCGGCGGGGACACGTTCCGCCGGGTGAAGATCATGCGGGGGCCGAAGCCCGCCGGAGCGGTCGCGGAACGGCTCCTCAGCACGAGCGCGGACGGGCTCAATTACGCCTATTGTCACTCGGGGATCGTGATCGAGGAGTGCGATTTCTCTTATATGGGCGACGACTCGGTCAACCTTCATTCCGCCCTCATGCCGGTGGCGGCCGTGATCGATGAACGCACGTTCGATACCGTCCGCCCGGTTCGCGGGGAGCATTTTCCGCAGGTCGTACGCGACGGGGATGAGGCGCGTTTCCTCGATGCGAAGCACTATGCCGTACAGAACCGGGGGATCCTGAAGTCGATCCGCGTTTCGCCCCGGCAGTACGACCGGGAGACCGCGAAGCGCTACTTTCATCACGGCGACGGCAATTGCACGGCCTTTGAGGTGACGCTCCGGGAGCCGGTGAAGCTGGCGGAGGGGATGTTCTTCGATATTCCCGCCCTGGCGTCGTCTCATTTTCTCATCCGCAACAACTATTTTCACGACCACCGGGGCCGGGCGCTGCGGATCATGGCTTCCGACGGGGAGATTTCCGGCAACCGGATCGAGCGGATCAAGCACTCCGGCATATCCGTGGGGGCCGAGTACGGTTTCTGGCGCGAGGCGGGCTGGGTGGAAAATGTCAGGATCGAACATAATTCCCTCAAAGAAATCGGTTATGGGATGCTGACCCGGAGCGACTCTTACGCGCCGGGAGCCATCGCGGTCTTCGCGCGGCTCGAGGATTATTCCGACTCCTACATGGGGAACTCCAACATTCAAATCAACGGCAACCGGGTTTCCGGCTGTGCCGGGGCCGGGATTTTCATCAATCGGGCCAGGGAGGTTGAAATCTCCGGCAACCGTCTCGAAAACGTATTGGATTCAAAGGGGCCGTACGGCGGCGAACAATTCGGATTCACCGGCGCCGCCCCCGTCTGGATCATCAAATCTGAAGTGCTGGAAAAGCCGTAAGAGCTTAAAAATTATGACAGGAAAAGTAGTTCAAGTGGATCTCCTCTTCAGGAAAAGCACCAAGTACGGCACCAAGAAAAGCACCAAGTCAAAAACAGTCGGCAGCAAAAAGGATTGGCTGGCCGGGGGGGGCTATTGACGGGGTTTGGCGATCACCCAGGGCTGAATTGATTGGTTTTTCGGCAGGTATTTGATATCCTGCCACATGTAGAAGAAGCGCATTGCGTTGAATACGTAGTAACCGTCCTGGGCATGATCCGATCTATCATACGGATCGGCCAGGATCAGCATATCGTCGCCCGGCCATTCGGTTCCCATGGTGTCGTAACCGATGATGACCTGCCAGTGGCCGCCCCAGTCGAACCACTCCACCAGGATCGGAGTTTTCTCCTTCAGGTTTTTGATTACCCAATCTTTGAACGGGAGAAAATCGTCGAACGTTGCGCCGTTCTCAAGTTTTCCCTCGGTGAGGCTGGAGCTGGTCTGCCACCCGATCGCTTCAAAATACCGCACCATCTGTTCGACATTGGTGCTCCATTCCCGGGCCTGGGATTCTTCATCTTTTGACGCGGTACGGTAATCGGCATTGTGCATGAGGTTGCCGATGGCGAGTTCGCCGCCGTCGGTTTTGCCGAAATGATGTTCCACCATCAGGGCGGCGGCGGGACCGCAATGGACTTCCGTGGTCTGCTGGAACGTTTTGAACCCGGTGAGGATGGTGAGCGTGCCGGTGCTTTTCAAATGATAATAGTCCCGGTGCTTGAAATAGGGCGAATCGGGGTGATCTCCCTGACGGTTTGCACCGGCGGCTCCTTCGGCGCCGGCGGCGTTCTCCGGCGGGTGCGGAATCGGGTGGACGGAATGACACCGGCATCCGGCCAAAGAAATTACCGTAAAAAGAAAGATCGGCAGAATTGCGATTTTCACTTCATGTATCCTCATGTTTGATGATATACTGTTTTAGGATGACAATTTTAATTCTGTTTGGCCGCTTTGCATGTATTTTTTACTTTTGTCCTCGTCCGATACTCTGTATCGGCCTGCGGGAAAAGAAAAAAATCCATTGCAAAGCAACTCAAACATAATTTAAAATTTCTATCCTAAAACAGTATGGAATTGTCGGGCGGCGGCAATCGATTCGCCATGCCTTCTTTGACGAAAACGAATCCCAGGCAGCCGCTGTCATCCAGTTCCCCCCGCAACAGAATCGAGACCGGTTTTCCGCCAGTATACGAAATTGCCGGGAAACCGGGAAACGTCAATCTGCCATCCGTTGCGGGCAGGAAATCATAACGCATCTGGCAGAAACGCCTTTTCCCTTCGCAAAGAGCGAGGCCCGGGCAGAAAGAAACCCGGCCCTCTGTCCCTTCGCTCCAGAGCTCCGGCTGATTCCAGATCAGAAAACATAAGCTTAAATTCCGGATTACCGCAACGACTTCGTCATCTTCGCGGACGGTACGGACATTGTCGGTCCAATTCAGCCAGACACGCCAGTACTTCACGTTCCGCAGGAGCGTCAGGTAAAGCCAGCCGGGAACCGCTCCCATCAGGCCGATAAACAGGAACGCCGCCGGGCGGCAATACCGGTAAAGTTCGGCCCCGAGACGGGTGAAAAATCCAACCAGGAAAAACAGGATAGCCGCGATCGAAATCAGACGCAGCGTCCGGCGCGACGTCGCCGTATGATTCCGGATGCAATTCCACCAACCGCGACCGGAAATCTCCATCCAGGCATGAGCCCCGGTTGCGGAGTCCTGAATCAGATTGGCGAACAACAATGCGAGACGGGTTTCGCCATCCGGAACATATTTTCCCGCGTCGAACCGGAAAATACACGGATTCTCTTCGCCGAGCGCTTCCCGGGCGATTGCCCTGCGGCAGGTTTCATCGTTGACCAGGGGGAGGTAATCCCCGTCGAACGCCAGCTGTTCCGGCGGAAACAACAGACTGTGCATCAAACAGATCCGCCGGGAGCCAAGCGCCAGATACAATGCTTTCAAGGCGGCGGGAACCTGTTTCAAGGGACAGCGGCGGTCGAATTCCTCCGAAGCCATCTCCGGGAATTCGCCGCCGTAACTTTGCTGCAGCGCCAGTTTGTAATAACCGGGATAATCCATTACGATTTACGGCGGACCTTCGCTTCGAGTTGCTTCCAATACCGCTGCAGCAGCCCCGCTTTGAAGAGGCTGATCGCAAATGCGGCGCCGAAAATGAGCAGACTGGCGAAAACGATTCCGCCCCCCTTCCAGGCGAACGCGGCGAACATCCGGTAACCGTACACGCCCCCCAGAATCAGCAGCCACCCGGTTTCCAGCACGGCCGGCAGCCAGAACCGTTTCAGGTGAAGCAGACTTACCGCGAAAATCACGGCGAGATAAATGGCGTTCTCCCAATTCGGTTCTTTGATCATCCAGAAAACCATGGCGATGAAGAAGATGACCGCCGCGGTCAGCCCCATCGCCTGTAAGCCGCGTTGTTTTGCAAACCAACCGACACAGAGCGTGACCGCAACTTCCGCCGCCAGAACCGGGTAGACGGCATGGAGGTGGCCCGACCGGTAAAGCCAGAATCCGATCCCCGCTGTTCCATAGAGAAGCAGCAGGTAAAGCGTCAGCCACCCCCGTTTCACCAGGGCCAGGACGAACAGTACGATTCCCACCAGGGCCGCGCCCGACAGCAGAAGCGTTTTCGCCGAAATTTCCGGCATCGGGAACCGGAACTGCGCATAGGCGAAAGCCGCCGCCGCCAGCAGCAGCACCGGAATCGCCCACCAGATCCTCCGAACGCTCAGGTAAAAGAAAAAGAGCGCGGCAGCGAGAAAAGGGGGAGCCATGCCGGAGGCCGCCCGACCCCAGGCAAGATAGAAAAAGAGCCGCTGTAGCCGCCCCTGTTCCTCGGGCGCGCCGAAACTGCCGAAAATCAGGAAAATCACAAGGACGCCGACTGAAATCGGTATCAGTCGTTTCCAGCGGTCGTCCCGGACGATGAAGTATTCGGCCAGTAAAACCGCGCCCGCCAACAGCAGCGGCAGCGTCATCCACCCCGCGAAGCCGGACTCCAGCTCCCCGTAACCGCCCATTCCCTTGCCGGCGTAGAAGGAGATGTTCAGCAGATAGCCGCGCACGAATGCGGCGATCCACAAAATTCCGTAAAGCGCCACGGGCAGCTTGCGGTAAGGCGTTCCGTTCTCCGGCGTAAAGCGTTTCCGGTTCACCGCATACAGAAGCGGCAGCATCCCGGCGGCGAACACCGCCGGGAACAGGATGATTCCCCAGGTGGCCGGGTCGCGGTTGTCCGCGAACTCCACCACCAACCGGGAGAGCACATAAGGGTAGAGAAAGAAAATCCCCAGCAGACCGGCATAAACACACCAGTGAAACCGCCCCAGGTCCAGTTTCAACCCGTTCCGGATCCACAAAGTGACCCCGCCCGTAAAGCAGAGCGAAGCGATCAGCCAGACCGCGCCGACCTCGGGGCGGTCGATCAGTTTGTCGTCAAGACTCACCGACAGCGCCAGCGGCAGGGTCAGGATGATGAAGAGCAATGTACATGCGTCGTCCCACACCTTGCCTTTCCGCACGATAAAAATGGCCGTCGCCGCACACAAGGCGGTATACCCCGCCAGGATGCCGATCGGCACCCCGGACTCCATCCAGATGTTGGAGGTGTCGAAAATCACCGTCGAAGCATAGAGCGCCAGCGCGGCGCTGATCAGGTAAAAAGGGTTCCCCGTCAACAGAAGTTTGCCGAGCTTCCGGAAATCGTCATAGTCAACTTGTTGGACCTGTCCCATATGCAACCTCCTTGAGTGTGGATAACTTTCTCCAGGCTTTCACGCCCGCGAAAAGGCTCAACAATACCCAGATGTGAAACACAATGTCGATCCACATACTGACGCCGCCGCCGAACGAGAACAAAAGCAGCAGCAAGGTATCGAAAACGAACAGGATCAGGGCGATCAGCAGGAATACACGGTATTTCTTCGCCAATATCCAGCACCCGGCGTAGATGAGAATGGGGAACGCCGCGAGGATGAGCCCGACGATGCGCCATGCGGAACTTCCTTCGGCTGCCCCCGCCTGGCCGACGGCCGTCAGCATGGTCGGCAGAAAGGCGGAAAAGGGAAAGGAGACGTCCGCCTCGAACGAAATCAGGATCACATTGACCAACGTCAGAATAATCACGATTCCCAGGCTGGTGACCGAGCTGTTATAGGCTTTCAGCGTCGCTTAAAGCGCTTCCTTCGGCGCGTGGTGTACTTCCTCCGGCGGACTCGGTTCCGGTTGCGGCGGAGCGGTTAGCGGCGCATCGAGAGTTTCCGGTTGTTCTTCCATATTTTCCCCCTGTGTTGTTTGGTTCAACTATAATACCGCGGGCCGGTCGGTTCCGGTGTACGGGTAATAGCCCGCTTCCCTGAGGCGGCGCATCAGTTCGCCGGCTCCATTCTTCATGGCGTGCTCCATCTCCGAACGGTGAATTTGCATCAGGAGCATCAGCCCGAATTTGCGTTTTCCGTCCCCGGCGGGGTAGCTGTCTATGACAAAGCACGCCCCCTGCAGCGATTCCACCTCGAAATCCGCCGGGAATTCGATCGTCTCCCCCGGATTCAGCGTCGCCTGTTGAGAATAAAAGGCGAACTGGTTCATCGTGGTGTACAGATGTTTCACCTCCGGCGACCGTTCCGTTCCGGTAAAGGCTTCGAGCGGCAGTTTGACCGCCATGATGATTTCGTAATTGCGGTAGATGCGGTTGCGCGCGCCCCGATTGTATTGATCCGAAAGCTCCATCGTCGCCATGACGGTCGCATCCGGCAGATGATTCGGATAGAAATACCAGTCCAGGCTTCCGCCGACCGAGAACGGGATGATCGCATGCATCACAACGTCCGCCGATTCGCCGAGCACCTCGCGGTAATACGAACTCTTGAAATCCATCCATTTTTCCCACGACGGCCGCAATCCGATCTTTTCCATCACGCGTTCCAACATAAAATCTGCCTTTCTATCGGAGAGATATTTGCCATATCAATAGGAATAACACTAAGAAGCAGGAATTACAAATCGTTTTCCGATCGATTTTTAAGTTTAATGAAAGAAGGCGGCGCGGATTCCGGTGATCAGCATCTCGACCGCGATCACGGTCAGAAGGAAGCCCATCAAGGATTCGAAGGCGTCCAGCACCCGCACGCCGAGTTTGTCCGCCAACCGTCGCCCCACCAGCAGGATCACGGTTGCCGCTCCCCAGGCCAGGAGCAGCGCGCCGAGGGCGGCGAAGATGGTATGGAGCGAATTCCCGCGCAGCAGGATAATCACCGTAATCGCCGAGGGGCCGGCCATCATCGGAACCGCCAGGGGGACGATGAAGGGCTCCCGGCTGATCCGTTCTTCCCCGAGCTGCGGAACGCCGAACACCATTTTCAGCGCGATGAGAAAAAGGATCACGCCGCCGCCGATTCCGAGCGAGGGCTGCGAGATCTGAAACAGCCGCAAAATCACATCGCCGAACAGAAGAAACGCCATCAGCACCGCCAGCGCCACCAACGATTCCCGCAATACGATCCGCCGGTACGCCGCCGCGTCCTGCCGCTTCAGCAGGCTGACGAAAAGCGGCAGGTTCCCCAGGGGATCCATCACCAGAAACAGCAGCGTCGCCGCCGAAAGAATACGACCGAACTCAGAAAACTCCATCGTGTCACCGCTCCTTTCTCAGAGAAGACAGGGATATGATTCACAATACAATTTATCCTGCGAAGAGCTTATTTACAATGTCGCCATGCAAGAAAGACACACCCGTTTCCCGTTCAGTTCTCAACGGGTATGGAATGAACTTTCTCGCATTTTTTTGATTTTCATCTTGATAATCATAGCCAATTGGATATATTGAATAAAAGGGGAATTATGCGTCATGGAGTGGAAGATCGAATATTACAGCGAGGGTGTCCGAAAGGAAATCAATTCCCTGCCTTTGCTTTGCCTTACGAAATTCGTACGAATCGTCGATCGGCTCTGTCAATACGGTCCGGATAGCCAGCGAATGCCGAACATGCGGCACCTACGGGACAGTCTTTGGGAAATCCGGGCTGTTGCCGCGGACGGTTCCGCCCGGATTTTCTATTGCTGCCGAAAACACGACTCCTTCGTAATGCTTCACTGTTTTATGAAGAAGTCACAGGAAACTCCGAAACATGAACTCGACAAAGCGCTTCGGCGCATGAAGGAGGTACAGAATGGACGATGACAGATATAATCCCGTTCCGTTCAACCGGGAAGAACTCATGGAACGGATCGTGTCAAGTGAAGAAGGACGCCGCGCCTGGGAAGAGGCACAGGAGGAGTTCGCGATCATCGACGCCATGATCGAGGCTGTCGAACAATCCGGTCTCTCCCAGGAAGAATTGGCGCGCCGCATGGGAACAACGCAATCGAGCGTTTCCCGGATGTTGCGCGGCCGCCGTTCTCCGAGCTGGAAGACCGCTACGCGCCTCTTCCGGGCGACCGGTTTCTCGGTCAAACGTTTCGTTTTAGAAAAGACACCGGAACGGTAAACGCAATATAGCCATATCATTCGCGCGGGCTCAGGGGATTCGGAGGCCGTTTTATCCAGCCGGATTGCTGCGGTAGCGGCCCAGCTCCAAAGCGTCGAATTCATCTTTGCGGCGATCTATCCGCACGCCGATGGCTTTCAGGATTCGGTTGATGGTCCCTTCGCCGCTTGCGGGACCGATGACGATTGCTCCATCCTGAAACAGAACTCCCCCTTGAAGGCCTTCTCCGCCGAAATAGTCCGTTTCCACGTAGGCGAGGAGCGAATGGGCGGAATAAGTTTCCATCAGACGGGATATCGCCGAGGTGAATAAAACCAGCTCGGAACAGTTCAACGTGTCCGTGATTCCGGATGATTCGGTAATTTGGTCGAACAACTCATCCGTTAAGTGGATCATGGAATACCCCTGGGGCAGGGGGATCGCCGTCATGCCCAGTTTTTCGATCGTCTCATTTCTGCCGATCAATGCTTTCATGCAATGGCCCATGAAAATGACTCCGCTTATTATTCCCCGGAAAATGTCGATAATAGAGTATGCAGGCGTTGCTTCGAAAAAGCAAGCCGGGGAAAATAAAAATACTGAAATCCGCGGAATCTTTGTAATTATGGAGCTTCCTGGCGATGGTGGAACTCCTCATTGAGCCGGCGGGCGAATTCTCCGTCCCAGGGGATATCCAGCCGGCACACCGGCGGCTCCCGGCAGGCGCGCCGGGCAAATTCAAAACCTTGAAGCTGAAGCCGGGGAACTGGCAACCACCCCGGCAGCATGCGGAAAATATAGTGAAAATACACGATGTGGCGCGTCAGACCAATGCTCTTCACTTAACTGGTAATGCCATTTTTTTGACCACGAAATACACGAAAAACACGAAAGGGGAGAGGGAAAAATTTCGTTTTGATTTTTTTCGTGTGTTTCGTGTATTTCGTGGTCTTTTAAATGAAGAGTATTGGACGCGTCAGACCGGTGATCTTTTCCGGCAGGTCAAGCTCGGGGATGTCCTCGCGGCCGCTGCGCGAAAGCAGGCAGATTTTTTTTATCCTGACCGGGGACCGCTCCCGGGAAACCGCGCCGACGCGACCGCGGGACCACGTGGGAAGCGGCATGGCGCAGTAGCCGTCACGGCTGCGGAAAAGAATCAGGGCGTCGTCGCAATGTTTCCGCCAGTCGTCTCCGAGATGCCGCCACCGTCGCGGTTGATCAGAGCGAGGCCATCCCATAGGTTCCATGTATGCAATACTCTTCATTTAAAAGAACCACGAAATACACGAAATACACGAAATACACGAAAAAAAATCAAAACGAAATTTTTCTCTCTCCCCTTTCGTGTTTTTCGTGTATTTCGTGGTCAAAAAATGACATTGCCAGTTAAGTGAAGAGCATTGGTTCCATGTATGAATGCGCGGTTTTTATGTGAATGGCACGGCTCCAGGTTCCCTTTAAAACGAAAAATTTAAAAGTGGAAAAAAGGGCAACAATCCTCCTTCTGAAAAGTTCAGCAACCCAACTTGAAATCCTTTGCTTTTTTGGGAGTTGATCAGTCCTATCTGCATTAACGTTCCATGGGAAGTTTCGCTTAAATTATAAAGCCCGATCTGAGCTCCGCAAGAGGAATATTGTTGTTGCAGTTTCTCTTCTTCTTTTTGTTGAGGTTTATGGCCTGTGGTATTGATAAGGCCTATTTGTAAACCATTCAGCTCATTAACTGCATTCAGAGCCACTGCCGCTTGCAGAGCTTGAGCCGAAGAGGAGGTGTTTGCCAATACTGCGATTTGCAGACCGCAAATGTTTTCCGTCCAGTTAAGAAAAGAGAATTGAAGACCGTACATCTCCCGGATATTGCCGATCCATCCGGTGTGAATACCATAAATATCATTTTCGGTGTAATTTTCCAATAAGAATGATGTCACCAAACCGCATGTGAGTTTCTGGTTGTTTTTCCCCGTCAAAACGACTCCGGCAATACCTTCGATTGGAGCTTGGGCATTGGATTTGATATCAAAAGGAGAATACAACCCCAGCACAGGAGGCGCCTGAAAAGTCAAAACAGCCTTCTGCTCTGGAGGCACGCAAGGATCTCCCTGTTCTTCTGATGCGGAGACTGCCATCACAAAGCAGAGAGAGAAATATATCATTGAATAGATATATTTTATTTGGGCGAAATAGCTCATGATTTTTTTCTGCGATTGTTTTTCACCGTTGTGCGGACATCATTCATTTTCCATTTTGTGATATTCTTCCTTCGATTGGAAATACATCTGTCCTCCTTGAGGCTTTTGCCAGGGCTTGAGCTCCAAATCAAGCGTGTAGAACGGGTAAAAGAAATCGTAGCGATTCTGTTTCCGGTATTCCCGGTCCGCCTGTATATATTTCAGCCACAGGGCATCGGCTTGGAATTCCTGTTTTTGCTGTGCGGCTTTCAAAGCCAGAATCTGCCATGCGATATCATTGCCGCGGGCAGCCGCTTCTTCATAAGCCGCAAGAGCTTCTTTCGAGCGTTTCAGCTTGTCCAAAATTTTCGCTTTGAGCAGATAAGCGGGAGCATGTTTGAGCTCGATAAAACGTTCCGTCTCCAAAAGAAGTTGAGTGAGCCGGTTGGGAAAAGCCTCTTCCGCCTCTTTTTCCAACAGATAGTATCGGGCTTTTAAGTGGCCGGCTTTGGCTGCATTTTTCATCATCGCCTCTCCGGCGGTCAAGGCGCGTTTTTTATCGCTGTATATATCGTCGTCGGGAAAATCTCCATTGCAATATTGCCGCGCAAGCAAATATATCGCTGCCGGAATCCCGCCGCCGGCCGCCGCTTTCAAAAGTTTGAATCCGGCGGCTCCCTGCTTCGCATCCTCCGCATAGAAAGGCTTCCTGCTGTCGGCTTCCACCTGCGCATGAGTTCTGCCGAAGGGATAGGCTTCCGTCCATTCCAGGAGCCCCAGCAGGAAATTCGCCTCCGGGGTATTCACATTTTCCCAGATGCTTCTCGCATGTTTGTGTTCCGGTTCGAACTTCAAAAACTCCGCGACTCCCGGTATTTCCGGATTCTTTTCGGCGAAAGCAAGAAGAACG
>JAVBSA010000199.1:0-3075 GCA_031556915.1 Victivallis sp. | reverse complement strand
ATGTAGTTGGAGTATGAGCTTGCGTAGGTGGAGCCGAATTTCTTTTTCAGAGTTTCCGCTTCGATTTCGGCTTTCAACGCCTCCGCTTCGGCGCGGAGTTCGCGCCAGGCTCCGCCCGTGTCGGCTTGCGCTCCCCCCTGGCCGATGGCGGACCCCGTCTCTTTTTCTGTGGCGCGGCTTGCAATCAGTTCGTCGGCGTTTTTGAGGTAGCCTTGGGCTCGTTCGATTTCATCGAGATCGAGCAGGATTTCGGCGTATTTGACGCAGCTTACAGCGCGGAGGTAATCGTCTTTGCTGGACTCCGCCCAATTCAAGAGCCTGAGCGCTCCCGACACATCCTCTTTGAGCGCCCGGAGGTGCGCCAGTTCGAGGAGTCCGCGCAAAAAGTCCGCCTTCTCGGCAGGCGGCAGTTGTTCGAAGTTCGCCGGGGAACTGTACTTCTTCACCAGCTTTTCCGCAGCGGCCCAGTCGTCGTTTTTCCGCAGTTCCGCCGCCTGTTCCCAGTCGGTGGCCGCGCAAAAAGAAAAGGCCAGGAGCAAGAGTGGAACAACGGTAAGAAATTTGTCTGAAGGAATCATAATTTGTTCGTTTTTTTGATAATTGTTACTGCAAAAATGATTCGTCTTTTAGTGATATTAAGTTAAAAGAAGATAATAATCAAGCTATTTTGCAGTAAATTAACAAAAATATAACAATGCTGTCAATGTGAATATTGAGGGGATGCGCTGCGAATCCGTGCATGGCGGGATCAGCAACAGAACGGCCCGGAGCTCTGGCGGCGGGCTGTCTGTTGGCGTTGATGAGTCCATCCGGACCACTTTCCTTTATGAATGATGAGAAAACAAAGTGGTATTTTCGGTTTTTTGTGCTACATTTAGAGAGAGTTATATCACAGGAAAATCAATGAGCGAAGTCACTTCAGATCAGAAATTCATGCGGGAAGCGCTGGCGCTGGCACGGATGGGGTGGGGTATGACCAGCCCGAATCCGATGGTCGGCGCGGTCGCGGTTCAAAATAATGTCATTATCGGACGCGGTTTCCATTACAGGGCCGGTGAGCCCCACGCTGAAATCAACGCCATAGCCGATGTGCGCCGTCACGGATTCGCCACCGAAGGCGCGACGCTTTACGTTACGCTCGAACCCTGTTGCACCACGGGGCGGACGCCCCCCTGTACCGAGGCGATCCTCGAGGGGAAATTCAAAAAGGTGGTCATTGGTTCGCTCGACCCCAATCCGCATCACGCCGGGCGCGGCGTGGAAATCCTGCGCGAAGCCGGAATCGAAGTCGTGACCGGCGTCGAACAGACCGAATGCGTCGAACTCAATAAGGCGTTCCTCAAGTGGATTTCGACGGGAAAGCCGTTTGTCCTTCTCAAAATGGCGATGACGCTCGACGGCAAAATCGCCACCCTCGACGGCGACTCCAAATGGGTCACCGGGGTCGTCGCCCGGCGGCGCGTCCAGACGCTTCGCCGTTGGAGCGACTGTATCATGGTCGGCGGCGAAACACTCCGCAACGACCACCCGGCGCTGACGGTGCGCGAGCCCGACTCCTGGCCGCGCCAGCCGTTGCGCCTCATCGCCAGCCGCAGCATGGACGATGACGAAGTTGCCGAATTTTTCCCCGACGGCAACGCCGAACGGGTTGAGCTGGAAACAGACGAAGAATGGCATTCTCTCCTCATCCGGCTCGGGTCGCGCAACATCACGGCGCTTCTCATCGAAGGCGGCGGGGAACTGGCCGCCGCTGCGATCGACGCCGGCGTGGTGGATATGGTGGAGTTCCACATCGCCCCCAAACTTCTCGGCGGCCGCGACAGCCGCCCGGTGCTCGGGGGGCGGAATCCGGAGGCGATGGAATTCGCCCGCAAACTCCACCGGGTCAAAGTAACCCATTACGGCGAAGACATCGCCATTTCCGGTTACCTGGAGGAGCATTGATATGTTCACCGGCCTTGTTGAAATGACGGCCCGGCTGCTCGGGGCTTCCGGCGAACACCTTCAGCTCCGCCCGCTCAAACCGTTTCGCGACCCCGTTTTCGGCGAAAGCGTGGCGGTCAACGGCTGCTGCCTCACGCTGGAACGGGAGCTTGCCTGCGGCGGCCTCGAATTCTTCATGCTCGCCGAAACGCGCAAACGCACCAACATCGGCGGCCTCGCTCCCGGCGCGCTCCTCAATCTCGAACGCGCCTTGAAAGCGGGCGACCGGTTGGGCGGGCATATCGTTTCGGGGCACATCGACGCGACGGGCGAAGTCCTCTCGTTCGGCAAGACCGCCGACGGGGATTACGAACTCAAGGTTTCGCTCCCGGAACTCCTTGCGCCGGAGCTGGTTCCCAAGGGGAGCATCGCCATCGACGGCGTATCGCTCACCGTGGTCGATGTGGAGCGGGATTTTTTCACGGTGCGGCTGATCCCGGTCACGCGGGGCGAAACGGCCCTGGCGGAACGGGTTCCGGGTTCGCCGGTCAACCTCGAGGGCGATATCCTCGGCAAATACGTGAAAAGACAGCTCGAACTGCGCATGGGAGCCGGGCCGAAGAAATCGGATATCACCATGGACACCTTGCGCGAGGCGGGCTTCCTGTGAAAACGGAACTCGAGTACGGCGTGGTGCTTTCCGCCGGAGCGGTTCCCGAAAAACTGCCGGGCGGCCTCCGGTTCGCGATGATTTCGGGCGAGATGCTCGAACACTGCACCCCGCCCGCCCGGGTTCCCCTGCTGCTCCGGGATATCGTCGCGCCCGAACTGGCGATGCTGCTGCCGGAGCAGAATATCACGCTCCGGGCGGAGTTCGCGCGCTTTTTCCGCGAACGCTGCAAAAAGGCGTGCGGCATGCGGATTGCGGAGGCGGGAATCCGCTTCGACTGGGAACGGGCGTTTCAGGATCAAGCCTACGCCAGGTCGCTGTTGATGCTGCTCCGGGGGCTTTTCGGGATGCTCGAGGAGTACAAGCTCGTCCTGCGCCTTGCACTGCGGCTGCCGGGGAGCGTGAGTGCTTACCGGACATTGCTCCGCGACCTTCTCTGCCCCAGGCTCGCTTTCACCGTCGAATGCACGCCGGATGCGCTG
>JAVBSA010000653.1:0-3650 GCA_031556915.1 Victivallis sp. | reverse complement strand
CCACCCGCCGCTTGGGTCGTTCCCGCCGGAAGGTCGGCGAGTAACCGATGTTGACCGCCGCCGGATACGCCTCGCCCTCGCGGAAAACCGTCCCGGCGTAAACCCCGTCGGGCGGCAGCACGCCCGCCTGAAGCGCCAGGTTCGCGGTCGGGCGGTTCAACTTTGTCTCCGCATCCTGGAACCCCCGTTCGACCGTTCCCGTGAGCCGGTAGGGCCGCCCGAGCAATCGCTCGGCGTAATCGAGTTTCCCCGCGGAAATCGCGCGGCGGATCAAACTCGAACTCACGATCTCGCCGTCGATCTTCAACTCCGGGCAGGCGACGAATTCCAGATGGTTTTTCGCCGCATACCGTTCCAGCGTGACGCTGGAACCGGCGCCGCCGCGCCCGAAACGCCAATCCTCCCCCACCGAAATGCCGGTCAATTCGATCTCCGGAATCTCCAGGAGATCGGCCAGAAATTCATCCGGCTCCAATCCGGCGAATTCCGGCGTGAACGGAACCACCCAGACCAGCTCCGCCCCCGCTTCCCGCAGCAGCCTCACCCGTTCCTTGAGCGAAACCAGTAGGACCGGCGGCTCGTCGGGGCGCAGAACCGCGCGCGGATGCGGATCGAAGGTCATCGCCGCCGGAATCGCGCCGGTCTCCCGCGCGATCCTTGTCACTTCCTCCATAATCCGCCGGTGGCCGAGGTGAACGCCGTCGAAAACACCGATCCCGAGCGCAATGCGCCGCCGCTCCGACCCGACACCCGGCAATCCGAGGCGGCCCACTTCGCTGAACTTCAAATTTCCACCCATAGACTTGAATTCCCAATGCATTTGTCGTATATTAAAGTACACTTGTTTTACATTCCCGTCAATTGGATTGACCCACGATATTTAGGAAACTCTCATGAAAACCGTTCTTTACCCGGGTTCTTTCGACCCCTTCACCAATGGACACCTCGACCTGGTGGTCCGCGCCGGCGTCCTCTTCGACCGGGTGATCGTGGCCATCGCGGTCAACTCCGAAAAGAGCCCGATGTTCACCATGGAGGAACGCAAGAAACTGATCGAAGAAAGCTGTTCCCATTTGCAGCATATCGAAGTGGTCCTCTTCCAGGGGCTGCTGGTCGACGCGATCGTGAAGTTCGACGCGCACGCCGTGCTGCGGGGGCTCCGCGCCTTCTCCGACTTCGAATACGAGCTCCAGATGGCGCTGATGAACCGGAGCTTGCGGCACAGCTGCGAAACCATCTTCATGATGCCCACGCAGGAAAATTCCTTCGTCAGCTCCCGCATGGTCAAGGAAGTCGCCATGCTGGGCGGCGATTTCCACCCCTACGTCCCCCCCTGTACCGTGCCGGCCATCGAAGCGCGCGTACGGCAAATCAAGGAGGCAGTAAAATGATCCGTTTCTCTATTTCACGGCTGGAAAAAGAACCCATCGAACTCGCCGGCGAAGAGCCCGCGGAATGGCTCGAGCTCCCCGAAGACGGAATCCTCCGGGCCGTCTCCCCCGTCAGCTACCGCCTCCTCGCCCAGAAGGTCGCAGGCGGCGGCGCGCTCGTCGACGGCAAAGCAGCCGTCAAAGTAGCGGGCGAATGCGGCCGGTGTCTCGAACCCGTCGAGATGGAGGTCGTCAACGACAAAATTCACCTCTTCTACGAACTCCCCGATGAAGACGAACTCGACATCACCGAAGACGTCCGCGCCGAAATCATGCTCGAACTGCCCGTCAATCCGCTCTGTTCGGAAGATTGCCCCGGCCTCTGCCCCACCTGCGGCAAAGACCTCAACGAAGGGCCGTGCAACTGCCGACCCGCGCCACCTCCCGAGGACAACCGCTGGGGAACGCTCGATCAGCTGAAGCTGAAATGAAGCCGCAAGGCTCTGCCTTGCGAATGCGGTTTTTTCCGTAAAAATCGTTTGTAGAAAGCGGGAGTTTGTGTTATATTCTCTTTTGATAAAACAACTGCTTTTCCGACAGGTACATATACGATGAAAAAACTGCTTCTTCTCTGTGTCGGCGCCGCCTTTCTCTGCGGCTGCGCCCCCTCGACGGTGGATGATTGCCTGAACGCGGGAGCCGAACACGCCGCCCGCAAGGAATGGAAAGATACGCTGAAGCTGGCCGAACGCGCAATCAAACTCGATTCGGGCAGCGTTTCCGCCCATGTCATGCGGGCGATCGCCTGCGAACGGCTCGGGGAAACCGATAAGGCGCTGGATTCCGCACGGAAAGCCGCCGCGTTGAACCCCGAAAGTTTTCCGGCGCAATATACGCTCGGCCGGCTTTATGCGGCCAATCCGGCCCGGCTGACCGACGCGCTCCCGCCGCTGATCAAGGCGTCGAAACTGAAGAAAGACCAGGACAAAGATACGCTGATCCTGCTTGCCAACGCCATGGTGACCTTGCGCTCCCCCCTGGCGCTCCGCTGGTTCAAGCTGCTGGAGAAGCATGATCCGGCACTGGCGGCGACCGCCGCCTTCAAAAACCTTCAGGGGATCGACCATGTCCACCACCGGCGGCTGGACGACGCCCGGGCGGCGTTCGCGGCCGCTTACTCGCAGGATCGCCAGAACCCGGTCATCGTCTATAACATCGGCTATTTCTTCGACCGCTATGCTTCGAATAAAAGTGCCGCGATTCAGCTTTACCGGACCTGCATCCGATTGGCGGCGGATCGTCCGGAATACGCCGCGCTGGCGGCCGAAGCGCAACAACGCCTCGGTGCACTGGGCCGGTGAAAAAGAGGGAATACAGGATGAACAATCGTTTTCTTTTCGCATTTTTTTTCGTTTTCCTCTGCTGCCGCATGCTTGGCGCGGAGGAGCTTTCGCTCGATCAATTCCTCGCCCGGGCGCGCCATCCCAACCCGGTGGCGACCTATGCGGCGCTTGACGGCACCATTCAGCACCAGAGGCGCGGCGCCAAACTGAAGCAGGAACCGATCTATTTTTCGGTGATTCTGCAGCCGGAACGGATGACCGGGCAACTGATTCTCGGCGAAAAAGAGGGATTTCTGCTCGGCCAGGCCCGGACGGCCGGCGAAGGGGAAACCAGCGTCGTACCGATGCGCGGCAGCGACGGCAAAAGCACGAATCTCGATGAAATGGGCGTTCGAGCCTCGGATCTCACCATGAGTTTTCTCTTCTACCCCGCGATTGCGGAGGAAGCGGCCGATACGCTGCGCACCGTCCCCTGCCGGGTGGTGCTACTGGAGAAGCCGGATGAAACCGAGAGCGTCCGGGTTTATATTACGCGCGATTACTATTTCCCTCTCAAAGCCGAATTCACCAAAAAGGGCGAGACCGCCCCTTACCGGACGCTTGAAGTAAATGCGTTCAAAAAGGTCAACGATCTTTATTATCCGAGTGAAATCAGCCTCTCCGGCCCCGGCTGGCGGACCCGGATCAGCTTCGACCGTTCGGCCGCGGCAGGGTTGTACCTGCCGGAAAATCCGCCGGATATTTTCAGGAAGTTATGATTTTCCTTGAATAATGACGAAATCAGCTGTATTTTAATGGAATAACCGGAGGTTTGCCAGGTGGCGGACAGAATCGATCCCGAAATGATGAAAAGCATGCTCGACGCGATGGGCTCCAAAGCGGTCGCCGCTTCGCGCGCGCTCGCAGTGCTGAAACCCGACGCCAAGAACCGGTGCCT
>JAVBSA010000142.1:0-7789 GCA_031556915.1 Victivallis sp. | reverse complement strand
TACGCCGCTGCGGTTCAGGCGCTTTTTCCCGAAGATGGCGAAAACTACAGTTGGATCGTCCAGACCAACGGATCCGACGTCACTTTCGAGCGTCTTCTCGGCGGCGACGCCGAAATGATTTTCAGCCTGGCGCCGTCGAAGAAGCAGCTTGCGGACGCAGCCGCCAAGGGGTTGGAATATGAAATGACGCCTCTTCTGCGCGAAGCCTTCGTCTTTTACGTCAATGCCAAAAATCCCGTCTCCAATTTGACCACGGAACAGCTTCGCGGCATCTATTCCGGCAAAATCACCGATTGGCGGGAGGTGGGAGCCTTGAAGAGCGCCGCGATTATTCCGTTTCAGCGCAACGAAGGCAGCGGCAGCCAGACCGCCTTGAAGGCGATGATGGGCAATGTGCCGGTCATGCCGCCGGTGCGGGAAGATAAACTCGGCGGTATGGGAGACATCATTGAAAGCACGGCCGACTACCGCAACTACAACGAAGCCATCGGCTTTTCATTCCGTTATTTCGCCACGGAAATGATCCGCAACGACAAGATCAAGCTCCTGTCGATCGACGGCGTCGCCCCGACCCGGGAGAATATCGTCAACGGAACTTACCCCCTGATCAGCGACGGTTACATGATTACGGTGCGGCCGCGTTCGGAGAACCTCAGGAAATTCATCGCCTTTCTGCTCTCTCCGCAAGGCCGGGAGATCATCGAGAAAACCGGCTATGTATCTGTCGATCCTGTTCGGCTTACGTCCAGTCCGTAAAGGAGCCGGAGATCGTGTTTTTGCAAAAAAACAGTTTTTCAATTTTCCCGCCTTTCTTTTTGTCATCTTTTTTCAAAGAGCCTATTGACATCGGCGTCGGTTTCGAGTATAATTAATGCATACCGATAGAGTACCGATAATTAAATGAAGAGTGATCGATGACGCAGAGTGCCAAAAAAGCCGGGCGGCCGCTCGGCGCCCAGATACAGGTCCGGAGCCATATCATCAACCTGATGTACCGGCAGAAGGAGGAGTCCGTCAAACTGCCTCCTTACGAAGAGCTTGCCAGGGAACTCGGCGTGGCCCGCAGCACGCTTCAGATTGCCGTCAAGCAGCTGATCGAAGAGGGATTCCTGGTTTCCAAACCGGGGATCGGCACCTTTTCCAATCCCGGGCGGCGCGTTGCTCCCAAAGCCTCTTATCTGGGGCTGCCGAAAATGATCGGCATCATCGTCTGGGACGGTAAAGTCGTTTATTACCAATACTTCAACTGGGGCCTGGTCTCCGGCATGGGCGCGGCGCTCGCGAACCGCGGCGTGAATGTACAGTTCCTGGGCTTGAACACCTATACCGATGAGACGATGTTCCGCGAAATCCGCTCCGCCCACCTGGATGGACTCATCTGGCTCATGCCGACCGCGGAACGGTTCGCCCTGATCCGGAAGCTGGCCGCGGTTCAGCCGGTGACGGCTGTCGGCGTGGAGATTGAGGGAGTTCCCTGTTTTCGTTTCAATACCGAAAAAGAGGGATACGAAATGGCGAAGCAATTGCTCGGGCGGGGGCGGCGCAGCTTCGCTTTTTCCCCGTATTTTGCCGGAATCACCTTGAAGATGCAAGGCGTCGAGCGCGCGTTCCGCGAAGTTGGCCTCACGTTGGACCGGCGGCAGGTTTACACGTGTCCCGAGAGATTCGAGGACTCGTTCGAAGAGAACTTTCACGCCGGGATCCGGCCGGACGTCTTTTGTTACCACCCTGAAGAAGCCCGGTTCCTGTTGCCGTTTTTACAGGAACACGGACTTGAAATGCCGAACCAATGCCTGCCGATGGTCTTTTACTGCCGGAATCCCGACAGTGATCTTCCTGTGGCGATTGAGACGGTCGACGTCGACGCCCTCTGCCGGGCCGCGGCAAAGCAGTTGATCCGACAAGTGGAAAGTCAGGATTGCCTCGACGCGCCTGCTGTAACTATGATTGATGGAATCGGATTGTCGTTTCCGGAAGAAATAAAACAATAAAAGGGGATGGGGAAAAATGAAAAAAAACTGCTTTACACTAATCGAACTACTTGTCGTGATTGCGATTATCGCCATTCTGGCGGCGATGCTGCTGCCCGCGTTGAACAAAGCGCGCGAGAGGGCGAAGCGCATCGATTGCGTCAACGGCCTGAAACAGCTTGGGCTGAGCTATTTCACGTACGCTTCGGATAACGATCAGTACGTTCCGCCCTGCGAAGATTACGCCAACTGGGTCAAATTCCCGGCCAACGACGACAAGGCCAACGGGATATGGTTCGTTTTCATGGCGGCCACCCAATACCCTTCCAAAACCGTAACCTATCAGGATATTGTGAAAAAAGGCCGCCTGCCGCTGATGGTCTGCGCTTCCGGCATCGATGAGATCTGGGAATCCGACATTTTTTACGGCAGCACCAAGATGCCGATCACCAATTATCTGTACAACCTCAACTTCGGCTGGCGGAACGCCGCCGGGAGTTACCGCACCACCGGTTCCGGGAGAAGCAGTCTGCCCCGCCCGATCACCTCGTTCCGCAACACCTCGCGCCTGGTGCTGATGATGGACGGCAAGCCGAAGACCCGCACCTACACCAGTTTCGATATCAAAGACAAGGCCACGCTGAACGACTCCGCCGACAAGCGCCACGACAGCTCCTTCAACTTTCTGTGCCTCGACGGTCACGTCGAAAACGGCCGGGTGGACGGATTCACCGACGCCGAAGCCAACGAGCGCTTCGGCTTGAAAGGACAACCGTAATAATGAAACGCCTTTTCCTGCTTCTTCTCCTCCTGGCCGTCGGCGCCGGTGCGGATGAAACGGTGAAATCCGGTCCCTGGGAATACACCTTCGATACCGGCAACGGGAGTCTTACGCTGCTCAAATGGAACGGTATGACTGTCTCCTCCAACCCGGCCCGGATTCCCTCTTTCAACTGGGGGCCGGGGTGGCCGGGCGGCGAACCGGTGCATCGCGCCGGTTTTTTCGATTCGACTTCACCGGGAGGGAAGTGGTTCCCCAAGTGGGACATTTTTCAGAAGGAAGCGCCCTATCAACTGACCGGCTTCGACTTTGATGAAAAAAGAAGCGTTCTCGTCAAGCAGTACCGGATCGGCGCATGGCGGGTTGCGGAAACCGTCGAATTCAAGGCCCGGAATCTCCCCGATCTTCTGGCCGTCTCGCTCAAAATGACCTATGACGGCGGAGACCAACCGGCGCTGCTCGCCAACGTGGTGTTCACTTTGCCGATCGAAAAGAAGGGGCGGATCTTTTTCCCCGCCACCCCGCGCGGGGACTTCGCCGGGCGCGGCCCCCGCGACATCGCGGCGCTGCCGGAGAAATTCGGCGAGGAAGGCTGGGGCCCCAGCGTCACGCCGATCGTATTCGAACAATCCGGATTCGCGGCGCTGATGTTGGCCGATCCTTTCAAGGATTACAGCAACATCCAGATCTCCGTCGCCGGAGGGGAAGCCCAACTTCGGGCGAACTTCGCCGCCTATGGCTGGGCGTACCCGAAGGAACCGCAGGAGATCGGCCCCTTCTACTTCCGCCCCTATCGGGAAAAGCTCGAAACCGTGTTCCGGCAGGAGACCCAAAAACTTTACAAAGCCTTCGGCTGGACCGTTCCCGCCGACCGTCCCGCTTGGACCCGCAACGCGATGATGTACAGCTTCTATGCCGGCGGCAGCGCACAGGCAAACTCGCGCAATCTGGGCGGATTCGCCGCAGCGGCCGAAGAGATGATTCCGCGCATCGCCGCGCTCGGCTTGAATACCGCCTGGATGCTGCCGGTGCAAGACGGCCCCTTCAGTTATAATCCGCGCTTCTACCGCAAGGTGAACGCCAAGCTCGGCACGGCGGAGGAGTTCCGCTCCCTGGTCGACGCCGGACATAAAAACAACCTCAAAATGCTGCTCGATATCGTGCCCCACGGCGGTACGCCCGCCTTCGGCCGCGACCGGGGCAACAAGCCGTGGGAGCTCACCTTCGACCGCGACGGCAACGCGCTCTCCTATTGGTGTTTCGATTATGGCGTGCCGTCGTGGCGGAACTATATCCGCGACGTCGCCGCCTGGCAGATGAAAGAGTACAAACTCGACGGATTCCGCATCGACGTGCCCGACGGCACCCATGTCGCCAACTGGAGCCGCCGCGATTTCCCCGCCATCGACAAGGTTCCGAAAAACGTTCCGGAGGATTGGTGGCAGAAGGAGCTCGCCGCCAACGGCGGCAAGCTGCCCCCGCTCCCCTATGAGCGCGCCAGCATCGGCCGCAGCGGCGCGGGCGTCGAGATGATCGGCGCAATCCGCAAAGGGATGAAGAACGCCAAGCCCCGTGAAAGCGCGCTCCTTGCCGAAGTCCAGTATGCATTGCCTTACACCGTCAACGCCGATATGATCTACGATATGCATTTCTGCTTTTCCTTCTGCGAAAAGCTGCTGCCGGCGCTTGAACGCCCGGAGTTCGTCCGGCGGCTGGCAACCTGGCTCGAAGAACAGAAGTATACGGAGCCTGCCGGGGTGATCCGCATGCGCTACGTCGAATGCCATGACAGCCTTCCTTCGATCGGTTTTCTTGGCGTCGGCGCCAAACAGGCGATGTTCGCCGTCTCCTTTGTGATCGACGGCATGCCGATGGTCTATCAGGATTCCGACATCGGCAACGGCGTCCTGATCCGCAAATTGACGACGCTCCGGCGGCTGCTCCCGGAACTCAACACCGGCGAGGCCGACTATCTGGCCATGAATACGGTCTTCGGCTGTCTGCGCTATCAGGAGGGGAAAGCGAGTCTTGCCCTCGTCAACCTCGCGCCGACCGCAGCCGAAGTCAAGTTCCAACTGCCCGGCGCCCGACTGCCCACCGGCAAGCTCAACGTGTGGGATTGTCGCGACGGCCGGAAAGTCGCCGCCGGGAAAAGCGCTTCGGAACTCGGGGAGCTCTCTGTCACGCTCGCACCGTGGGAGATGACCGTGCTCGCCGTCCGCCCGGAAGCGGAAGCGCTGCCCGTGCGGCTCGAGCCGAGGTGGCCCGCTCCGCAGCAGGGAACCGGCACCGCCATGACCGCTTCGCAGAACGACTGGGGCGACGTCCGGGTCAATGCGCCCGCCTATTCGATCTTCCTGAATCCCAACGGTGAACTGCGTTATCTGCGCGACGCCGCGGGGGAAACTTTGCTTGACGGCTCCCGTTTCGTGTTTGATACGACGATCAGCCAGGCGTGGCCCCAGCTGCCCTCGGAAACCAAACCGGTGCTGGAAAAAACGGCAGACGGGTGGCGGATTTCTTATGTCACCCCGCTCCCGACCGGCGGCCGGGCCCGGATAAGCTACCGTTGTTATCCCGACCGGATCGAACTCGACGCAACGTTCGAAGGGGAGGATTCGGCCCGTTCTGCGGCATTCGTCTTCGCCGGGAGCAACGTAACACGCTGGCAGGCCAATACGATGGAGGGATTGCTTGACGACCTCTTTCTGGTCAGGAACCGGGTCGGCGGAGCGAACAAGAATATGGAACGCACCAGCCGCCTCCACGGTACCCCGGCTCAGTATCAGTCGAGGCTCTCGCCGCTCTCCCCGGCCGACGCGGTGATCGCCGCGTTGAACAATACCGGGCGCGGCGTGGCGCTGACCTTGCACGATCCGCTTCGGGCCGGAGTCGATGACGTGATGATCCTCGACCGGATTGACCGCGACGAACGGTTTCATGCGGCGTTTTTCTGGAAGAATCCCGAGATGCATTTCCCGCTCACTCCCCATGATCGCCGCTTTACGCTGACGATCGCTCCGCAATCTGCCCCGCTGCCTCCGACGGTTCAGAACAACACTTGCCGGAACGGCGGGGTGACGCTCGAAAACGGCAGCGTCGGCTGGACTGTCGCCAACCGTTTCTACAAGGCCGACATCCGGCGTACCGGCGGCGTGTTGAGTTCACTGCGTGCCGCGGACGGCCGCGAACTGCTGCGCGGAAACGATATCGTCGCCGACGGCGGTTTCGTGCCGGAGAAGGAAAAGGGGAAATACGCCCTTTCGAACGACATCGATACCGGGGTATCGCTTCGCAGCGAAAACGGCAAAACCGTGCTGCTTTTCACCGGCGCGATCCGCATGGCGGCGGTGTCGGGGAACCGGAATCCGCCGCTGCACGGCGCGATCCGCTACACCTTCGACGAATCGCCGAAGATCGGGGTGGAATATTTCTTCATGAACGAAATTCCGCCCGCGTTCGGGGCGCCGGACGTCTCGGTTCGGCAGGTTCCGGGGGATTCCCTGAAGTTTTTCGACACCCCCGAATTCAAACCATGGAAGCAATATCGGATCGCCACGGAAATCGATACCTCGGGGAAATAATGCGCCGTTTCTTTCTTGCCTTGCTGCTGGCCGGGGGGCTGACTGCCGCGGAGCTTCCGTTATCGGAAGTTCCATGGACCGATGCGATGCTGTTCTGGACGCACGACGGCTTCATGCCCCCGCAGTTCGACCGGAACCTGGGGGGCAACCCGATCCGCGTCGGCGGTAAAGAGTTCCGGCGCGGGATGGCGGTGCATACCCCCGCGAGCATCGTCTATCATCTCGGCGGCCGGGCGGAGCGGTTCACCGCCCGGATCGGCATCGACGACGAGGATCACCCGAACGATGTGCCCGCGGCGGAAACCACGGCGTACATCGTGCTGCTGGCCGACCGGCGGGAGATTTTCCGCCGCCAGGTCCGACTGGGGCAACCGCCCGAACCATTGGATGTGCGGTTAACCGGCGTCACGCATTTGGAAGTACGTGCTGAAACCGGCCGCGATTACCCGCGCCAGCGGGTCGTCTTCGCCGACCCCGCCCTGACCGTGCGCGAACCCGAAGCCTTCCTCGCGGCGGCACGGGAGAGCTTTGCTCAAGCCGAAATCGCGCGGCAACACAAAGCCGACTACCCCCCGCCACCCGCCTGGAAGTCGTTCCGCATCGAACGCTGCGAAGCGGCGGGATTCCGCAACGCCTACCGCATCTCCGACGGCGTCGCCGAAGCCGTGCTGCTGCCGGAGTTCGGCGGGCGCGTCTACTCCTTCGGCCTCCTCAACGGCCCCAATCTGCTGCAAGGAAATCTGCCCGGCAAAGAAGCCGGATTCCGGCAATGGGGATTGGCGGCGGATTTCGGCGGCGGCCACTTCGTGCGCCCCCTGCCGCGCAACTATTTCCTGCCCAGCGACCCCATCCTGAAGCATGGCGAATATGACATTGCATTCCCCGCCGAAGGCACCGCCGTGATGACTTCCGCCGCCATGCCCGGGCTGTTGCTGCGCGCAATCCGTCTTGTCCGCCTCAACAAAGGCAAGCTCGAAATCGAAAACCAACTCGTCAACACCGCTCCGTTCCCCCGCGAACTCGGAATCTGGAGCCTCACCCGGATTCGCCCGGAGCAATTAAACTCGATCCTCTTTCCGGAATCAGCGCAAACCACCTATTTCAGCTTACCGAAAAACAACTGCCTCGACCTCTTCGGCAACAGCATGGAATGGCTGGCCGATTCTCCGAACCCGGCGATCGAAGCAAAATTCCGCGACGGCGGCGCTTTTCGGATTGAATACGGCAAAGAACCGGGAACACTCCACTTCTTCCACGACAACCGTTTCACAGAGCTCGAATTCCACACTCCCCTCCGCACAGTCGCCCCCTGCGAAGCCGTAACTCTCCGCGAAATCTGGCAAGTAATATGCCCCGGGACTTGAGGCTCCGCCTCGCTACTCCGCCAGGAGGCGCTTCGCCCTCCTGGCGGAGTTTGAGGCAGAGCCTCTAGTCCTACAGGTCGAGGGAGGCGG
>JAVBSA010000167.1:0-3544 GCA_031556915.1 Victivallis sp. | reverse complement strand
TACTGGGGGAATCATTTTTGGGCAGAAGGTTACTGTGTTGATACGATCGGGCTGGATGAGGAGATGATCCGCAAGTATGTGCGGTATCAAGAAAAGAAAGAACGTCAGTACGAACAGTTGGGTTTGAAGTTCTAAAAACGTGGTATGCGGGAACAGCGTTTACCGACATCCTTTGGATGTCGGTACTGGCCCCCCTCTGGGGGGCAAATGCAATGCCACGTCCTCTGGGCGTGGTTTTTTACTTCTTGACAACCCCTAAGGTTTATTTCTCAACAACTCCTAAAGATCAGAAGCGCCGGAATGATTTCGGCGCAATTGCTCCTTTCTCCCAGTGAAATTCCCGGTTCCCGTAGTTTACGATGACGATGCTGTTGTCGGAGTAACGGGTGTAGGCGACTTCCGGGGTGAGCATTTTATGCTCTTCGAGAAATTCATATTGGAGATCGCTCAAGGTGTCGTAGAGCTTTTCCGCCCCGGCGAGTTTGCCGGCGCCGTGGCGGAGTTCTTCGTCGGTCGAACAGCGCAAATCTCTGTCGCCCATCCAGTTACTTCCGCTGTGGAGGAAGCGCGAGTGAAAATACGCCAGTGGCCGCCCGCCGAGTTCGATGTTCTTGAGCTGAAGTTCGGGCTCCTCTTTGATCATGGCGTTCGCACAGCACGTCGCCGCGTTGTAAAGCACGATCCCGTGATAGACGATGAACCAGAAGGGAACCAGTTCGTCGATGAGCTCCGAACGAGCCGGATCGAGATCGAACCAGACGTAAAGCGCGTAATCGAGGTCGCCGATGCAGAAATCGAGGCCGCCTTCGCTGGCGCTGCCGCCGATCCGTTCCCGGGCGAGGGAAAGCGTTTTGCCGCGCCAGGCGGCCGCTTCGCCCTTTGTCAGCGGGTGATCGGGGTGATAACACGGATTGGGGGCGACGATGCTCATCACGTCGAGATAATGAAGCCCCCGGAACCCCAGATTTTTCAACAGCTCGAAGTCCTCGGCGGCATAATGCTTGTGCGCCATCTCCGGGCAGAGGTAATAGGACTGGCCGCCGCCCCAGCATCCGCCCTTGTGCGGGGTGCCGTCGGCGTCGAGCAGCCAGTCGTTCCGGTCGAGCCGTTTGGAGATGGTGTAGGAGTCGAGCAGATTGGTGTGACAGCTTAAGAGGTAGCCGTACTCCCGCGCTTTTTCGACCAGCCGTTTGAGGCCATCCGGTCCGCCCAGGAGCGGTTCCACCGGCAGCAGGTCCGGGAAACGGCCGTCGTGGCCGCTCTTGTTCCAGCCGACCAGGCAGAATTCGGCCTTGCGGATTCCCCGGCGGTGACATTCGTCCAGGATTTCACAGGCGCGGTCGAAGGTGACGGCGACAGTCATCGGCGGTTCGTTCTCGGGGGTCTGTTCGAGGATATCCGGCGGAACCGGTTTCCACGCCATGCGGACGCGGATTTCGAGGGCGGGCAGCGCCTCTTTGAGGACCGGGTAATCGTTGCAGCGCTCCTTCAGCGGGCGGCAGGCACCGCGTTCGAGCTGGTAACGCCGGTAGCGCCGGGCCATGCCGCAGTAGCCGGCATCGTCGCCTTCAAGCTCGAACAGCGTTACTTCGGCCGGGGTTTCAAAACGGGGGTAAAGGTAGTAACGGTTGTTTTTGACGCCGAAGATCAGGGAATAGTTCGAATCCGCGCCGCTCACCACGGCGAGAATGGCGTGGTTGCCGCGCTTGATCCCGAAGACCGGCAGGTCGTGGGCGGAATAACACTCTTCCATATCGGGGCGGGGCCGGAAGCGGACGAGTCCGCTCGGCCGGTTCTGCTCGCCGACGGTCGGAATCAAAAAATAGCCGTCTTCTCCGGCTTCCGCTTCAAACTTCAGGTTTTTCATAAATCCTCCAATGACAGTTTCCATTCGGGCCGGATCCGGAACGGTTGGTGGAAGCGCCTGGTGAGAACCCCTCTTTGTTCCAGATGAATGTAACAGGCGGTGTCGCAGGCGCGGCCGCAGATGCTCGACTGGTAGGCATGTTTGACCGGCAGGTAATAGATCAGGGAATCGAGAACCGCGCGGGCGCGCTCCGGGGTGAGGCGCGCTTCGCCCGCGATGATCGCCAGTCGCTCGGGATCGTTTGCAAACGCGTCGGGCGGCATGAAGGGATTCCGGCTTCGGTTGGCTCCGTTGTAATAAGCGGCGCACTGCCAGGGATCGCGCACGCCTTCGGCGGAAAGCGCGCGGCCGGGACAGCCTTTGACGCACTCGCCGCAGCGGTCGCAAAGATGCGGTTCAACGACCGGATCCGGTTCGATTACGGCATCGGTCAGCAGAAAGGCGCAGCGGATGAAGGGGCCGAATTCATCGGTCAGGATGGAGCCCGAAAGACCCCGCTCGCCGATTCCGCAGTCGACCGCGCACTGCTCGAAATCGAGCTGGTTTTCGGGCATTTTTCCCCGGTAGATTGCCAGGTAATCGACTTCGAAATTGGTGGAGCCTTCCGTCTGCATGACGGTCTGGTTGCGGCGCTGGGGGAGAGCTTCCGCGCCCGCGTCTTCGAGCACGGCGCACCCGCGCAGCAGCGCTTTGGGGATGAGCGTCTCCTCGATGGTTTCGACTGCGGTTGTGGTGTATTGGTAATAGGTGGACCCTTCTTCGATTCCGCGCCGGGAGCCGCGCAGCTGGCGGAAGGCGATTCCGACGACCGTTTTCACCTCCGGGAAAAGGCGCTTTACGGCGGAATCGGCGAAGCGGTCCGCGTTGCCGAAGCGGACGAGGTCGGCGCCCTCTTGTTTCAATGCTTCGATGAGTCGCTTTTTCATATGATTTTCTTCTCCTTGAGATGGCGGTAACAGGCATTGTCGCAGGCCTTTCCGCAGAGGCACGGCATATAGCCGGTCTGGCGGCTGGGCAGGAAATCGAGCGCCGGATACAATTCGCGGGCCGTTTCGCGGGTGAACCGCTTTTCGCCCGAAAGGATCGCTTCGCGTTCGGGGTGATCCTTCAGAAAATCCGGCGGCATGAAAGGGTTCGACCGGTGGGCGCCGCGGTAGTAGACGGCGCATTGCCAACTGTCGGGCCCCGCTTCGCCGATGGCGCGGCCGGGACAGGCCGACGCACATTCGCCGCAACCGTCGCAGAGAGCGCCGTTGAACGGTTCGTCGCACTCGAATGGAGCGTCGGTGACGACAAATACGGTGCGGATGAAGGGGCCGAATTTGGGGACGAGAAGCTTGCCCGACCGCCCCGGCGCGCCGAGTCCGCAGATCTGCGCCGCCCGGTTGAAGTCGAGAATCACGTCGGGAGCCGGTTTGCCGGGGGCAACCGGTTCGGCGTGAATGAGTTCATAGGTGTCCACCAATTCCGGGTTGGTGCTCTTGTCGCCCTTGATCCGGAGATTGGAGACATTGCGCTGAAGACAGGCGTCATAGCCCATGTTTTCGATGATCGCGCCGAGTTTGAGGAGGGTGATTTCCGAGAGCTCCTCGTCGATGTATTTGACCCCGAGCTGGGTGTAGTTGAAGAATTGGGTTTGATCCTCCATCGCCCGGTAGAGGGCGCGGGGCACCCGGA
>JAVBSA010000492.1:0-2936 GCA_031556915.1 Victivallis sp. | reverse complement strand
AAGCGCCGGCGCTTTTGCTGATTGGATGATCGAGTACGCCGCTGCGCGGCTACCGTTTCGCTCCCCGAGGGAGCGACCAGCGGTTTCGCCGCTGGACCGCGACCCCACGATGGTGGGGCTTTGTGCCGCCTTCGGCGGTTGTTTCTTTTTTTAGGACAATAATTTGAAGTGCGCGCTCAGCACCTCCGCGTCGCACGCCAACCCCGCCTTGTCATACACCGGGTTCCCCGTCATCTCCCTCGTGACCCCACAATACATCCCGCCTTGCATCCCCTCGATCTTCACCTCGCCGTCACCCGTCACAGTTACCACCGCATGAACCGGTTCCGCAAACAACAACTCGTGATTCGAAAACTCAAACTTCGACATCAACTCCGCCGGATACGCATTGTGAGGCTGGTCAATCCATTCCGAAGTCGTACTGTTCAAATCGAAAAATGCGACATTCTCCACAATCTGCAAATTGTTCCGGTGATGATGACCATTCACCCAGAGCAACACCTTGCCCTCTTCCCGCAACAGGTTCAGCACCTCATCGCGATTCACCACCCCGTTCGGACGCACAATGCTGCAATGAGAAAATACCACGCAAGGTCCCGACGCCCCCCGAATCGCCGCACGCAGAAAATCCATCTCCTCCGGCGGAATCAGCAGCTCCTTCTGGTGGCATTTCGTCCAGACATCGCTCGAAGCATAATGCCCGATCGAACCATCCGAAGCACGGTAGAAATTCGTGTCGACCGAAATGAAACGAATCCCGTTCCGGTCGAAACAATAATAACTCTTCCCCTTCATCCCGAACGCCGACATCACAATCTCGATCCCGTCCGTCTGCTCGAAATCATGATTTCCCATCGTGTGGTAAGTCGGTATGGAAAAACGGTTGTAACGCTCGATCACCGGCCGCGCCGCCCTCACATCGTGGCAGAAGTCGCCGCAATGCATGACGAAATCAACCTGTTCCCGTTCGGCACGCGCCAGAATCGCTTCCAACCGCTCCGAAGCCCAGTTCCAATCCCCCTCACGATAGTGGAGATCGGCGAATACACTGAATTTGACCTTGTTCATCCGCTGTTTTCTATGTTGAGCCAATGTAAAAGTTTATTTAAAATAGCATGCAAAACACAATTATCAAAACGGGCAAAAGCTCAGCACTCGTCGAAAACGCGGACGAAATCCACCTCGAAGCAATCGGGCAGTTTCGCTTTGAAGAGGATGGGGGCGGGCTTGCCCGCTTCGGTTACGCCGTCGGCCATGAAACCGGGGCCGCGGTAGCCGTGACACTCGGTGGAGACGAGGATGAATTGTTCCGTTTCGGAGACCGGCCCGTCGACGCGGCCGACCTCGCAGCCGTCGGCGTAGAAGACGTAGCCCGCCGGACTCCAATCGACGCCGTAGTGATGCCAGGTGTCCTCCGTTTCGAGGAAGGGGAAGCGGAAGTGGCCGTTGCCTTTGCAGTCTTTCCCGTAGCCGTTCCAGATATTGCCGCAGATGATGTTGCCATCGTAATACTGGCGGTAATTCTCCATGATGTCGCACTCGACGCCGGCGCGGCGGGGGGCGGGATGCGCCCCGACGGAGGGCGATTGCAGCCAGAAGGCGGCGTGCCAGCCCGGATTCCCGGGCAGGCGGCAGCGGATTTCGAAGTAACCGTAGCGGTGGAGGAATTTCGGTTCCTCATATTTGCCGAAGGGCCAGACCCCGTTGCCGTCGCGCGGAATATCGTAGGTCAGGGAACCGGTCTGGAGGTGCGGCGAAAAGAAGTCGTCGCCCTTGCGCAGCAGCTTCAGCTTCATGGTGCCGCCGCCGTCGAGCTCGACGCCCTCTTCACCGCAGAAGGCGGGGAAGGGTTTCCCCCAGAAGTTGCGCCGGAACCCCCATTTCGATTGGTCGAGTTCCCGGCCGTCGAATTCGTCGTTCCAGACCAGGCGCCAGTTCTTATTTCCGGGCAACAAGCTGTCGGCGTGATCGGGCAGGGTGAAATGTTTCATCATGATCTCCTTTGGGTTGCTGCAAAAATTATATCACAACCCGGTTTGAAAAGCAGCTTCCCGAAGCTATATTTACCATAGGAATCGTAAATAAAGCATAGGAATCGTCTTCATGCGTCGATTGACCGATCTTTCTCTCTTCGACACCGAGTTGGCGCAGATGCTCCCCGGCACACCTGCCGTATCCAATGGCGGAAACCCACCGGCGCGTGAGGCGCTGCATGTTCGCAAAACGTTGCTGGATCATCAATTTCTCTACTGCCGCTACTGTGGCCGTTCGGTGCTTCAAGAACACTTCTTCCAGCGGCGGCGAAACCCGGATTTCCTGTCGGTCGAATATATCGTCGAGGGGGAGATCTACCTTCGCAGCGGCCGGATTGCGCTGGTTGCCGAACCGGGGGACCTCATCTTTCTTCAGCCCGGTCGAAACAACGACCTCCTCTACCGCTCCGGGAGCCCCTGCGTCAAGTACGGCCTGATTTTCGGAGGAAGAGGGCTCGGTGAAATCCTGCGGCTGATGCGGCTGGACCGGGTGCTGCACCTGGCATTCCGGGAGTACTTGGAATTGGTTCCCTTCTTCGAGCGTTTCGCCGGAGAGTTGGCCGTCGCCGAGACCGACTCCGCCGCGCGGGACCGGCTGGCCGGACTCTCCTTCGAGTTTTTTCAATTCCTGGCGAACCGGGCGGCGGTTCCGGCGGCCTCGGAGCCGGCGGAAAACATGCGTGTGTTTTTGGAAAAAAATTACTTCAATCCGCTCACCATTGATCGTCTGGCAGTTGAATTCAAGATGAGCCGCTCCGCCGTGTACAAGATATTTCAGGCCGCCTTCAACCGGACTCCCCACGAATATCTGGCCCGGTTCCGGCTGGGGATTACCACGGACACCCAGGACATCTGGGGCCGCATACTGGAGCGCCGCCCCGTAAGCGTTTCCGACGCGCAGGT
>JAVBSA010000355.1:0-5508 GCA_031556915.1 Victivallis sp. | reverse complement strand
TCCAGCCGGTGAAAAAGCCGGATGACTTCGGCCGGTTGCCCTACCCCGACATCGCCGACGCCTCCCGAAAACGGTGGAACGATATCCGCAAAATGCAGAATTTCCAGTTGATTCCGACCCTTTCCTGCGGTTTCGACGAGACTCCGGCGCTCGGCGTCGCCGCCGGATTTGTCGTCAACCGCAATAAAGACACTTTTTATAAGCATTGCAAAGACGCGCAAAGCTACAGCTTGCGCCAGCCGGTGAAGCTGGCCATGACCGGTCCGCTCAACGACTGGGAAAACGGCTCGTTCCTGGAACCGGATGAACAATACGGTTTCGATTTCTACGAGGCGATCCGGGAAGTTTTCGGAGTCAAAGGCGAAGCGCGGAAAATGCCGGAGAACCTTTTCCCGCTGATGCAGAAAAAGTAACGGTTGCATTTTCCGGCACAGGATGCTATATTTCCAAACAGAGGAGAAAATATTATGCCCATCAACACCGATCATATCACCATTTGCGCGGCAAGCCGCGAGGAATTGCCGATCATCGCCGGCCTGGCGGAACGGATCTGGCCGCAAGCCTATTCGGAGCTTCTCGGCGAAGGCCAGATCCGGTACATGCTGAAAATGATGTATGACCTCCCGGTGCTGCAAAAGGAGTATGCACACGAAACCTCGTTCGACCTCATTTTCGACGGCGGAGAACCGATCGGATTCGCCAGCTACGGCCCCTGCAAAGAGCATTCGCACACCTGCGCCAAGCTGCATAAGCTTTACCTCGACCAGGTCTATCACAATCGCGGGATCGGCACGCTGGCGCTCCGCCACATCGTCGGCGAAACCCGCGCCAAAGGTTACAAGGTGCTGCATCTCAACGTCAACAAAAACAACGAGAGCGCGATCCGCGCCTACAAGCGCAACGGCTTCCACATCGCCCGCGAAGAGGTCAACGACATCGGCAACGGTTTCGTCATGGACGACTTCGTCAGGGAGATCGAGCTGTAACTCTCCCCCCACCACCACGCCCGCCGGACAAAAAACCGACGGGCTTTTTTAACGATTTCTCAACCGGGGCACCTCCCTTCTCCACAGTGTCCACAGTGTCCACAATGTCCATCGGGCTCCGATCGCGGAGGGGGCCATGCAGACGCGCCAGCGTGATACAAGAAACTTCTCCGAACCAACTATTTTGCGAATTAATTTGCCCCGCCTATTGACAAATGAAACCGACTTTGTCATAATATCAATATAGTGCTATTTAAAAGAGGTCAATATGTCGCAAAAATATGAAGAAATCAAAGCTTTCCTGAAAGAGGAGGCGCTGAAGCCGGAGTCCCGTACCCGGATGCCGACCATCATGGAACTGATGCAGCGCTTCCGCGCCTCGCAGTCGCCGGTGAGCCGCGCGGTGCACGACCTGGAAAAAGAGGGCGTGCTCTATTGCCGTCGCGGAACCGGAATCGTCAGCCGGAGCGGCCACGCGCCCTTCACCGTCAAGCCGCCGAAGGAGGTGGCGAAGCTCGGAACCGTCGCTCTCTTCAGCGTCGAGTACTTCTCCAGCGCCATCTGGCAGATGGAACATACGCTCTGCGCCTACTCGCAGCAGCTCGGGTTTGCGCTGCGCACCTGCCGGTTGCAGCGGGATTCCGACCGGATGAAGCTGTTGCGCGACGCGTTGAAGCTGGAGGATCTGCGCGGAATCATCTTCCTCTCCTCCGCCGACCGGCTGGAGGGTGAGCTGATCGAGCTCTTCGGCGAATTCCTCTGCCCCGTCGTGATCCAGGACAGTTACTTCACCTACGACAACCTGCCGGGAAACGTCTCGGTCCTGATGCCGGACGCCTTCCGCAACGGGATGGAGTACATCAAATATTTCCATGGACGGGGCCACCGCAAGGTCGGCCTGATTCGCGGGGTGCCGGACGGCACGATTCCGCAACAGATGATCGCGGGGGCATTGGAGGCCGCCGCCGAATTCGACATGGAGCTCTCCGTCTTCTCCAACGCGATCAAATCCTGGGAGAGCAGCCGGGAAGCGAGCCGAAAGATCACGCTCGATTCCATCGAAGCGATCCGCCAATTGAACAGCCTTATCTATTTCGGCCTCGGTGGTGTCCTCGCAGGAAGGCGCGTCCTTTGGGAACAGGGAATCCGTGTGCCGGATGAAATCAGCCTCTTTTCCCACGGCGATGACCCGCTGTTCGATGAATGTTGTCCGGCGATCACCAGTTCCCGGACCGATTTCACCGCCATGAGCCGCGACGCGCTCGACATCATCACGGGGAGCCTTCCCCGCCAGGCCGTCCGCCTCTACCCCGCAACGTTGATCAACCGCGAAAGCATCGCGACATTAGAAGGAGAAGAAAAATGAAACGCCGTTTTTTCACACTGATCGAGCTCCTTGTCGTGATCGCGATCATCGCGATTCTCGCTTCCATGCTGCTGCCGGCGCTCAACAAAGCCAGGGCGCAGGCGCAGCAGAGCAACTGCGCCGGCAATCAGAAGCAGATCATGTCCGCCATGCTGATGTATACGGGCGACTCCGCCGATTACCTGACGCCGCTCAACCTTGCCGACAGCTTCGGCGGAGCCAATCCTTCCCGGGGGGAAAACTGGTGGACCAACCTGCTGATCCGCGGCGGCTATCTGCCGGACCCCAAGGCGTGGACAAATAAATTCGAAGGCAAGGCCAAAGATGGAGTATTCGTCTGCCCCTCGGGCCAGGTCGATGAGGGGCGGATCGGTATTTATGAAAACAAGAAACGCGGCGGCGTCACTTATGCCTTCTCTCCCAAAGTGACTCAGTTCAAAAACGCCTCGCAACGGGTCCTGGTCGGCGACACCCGGGCAAGCATGTCCTTTTACGCCAACATCGATACAGCGTGGACTCCGACTCTCGGTCAAAGCTTCTCCGACCGTCACAACTCCGGCGCGGTGGGCGGCTTTATGGACGGCCACGTGGAAGACCACAAATACACCAGCTGGCTCGGCAACATCAACGGCTGCTTCGGCTACTGAAAACCGGAAAGAAAATACACGATGAAACAACTGCTCCCGAAGATTCTTTGTCTCTTTTTCCTGGCCGCGGCCGTTGCCCACGCGGCGGAAACGTATCGGTTCGATTGCAAGCGCGAGATCAATCTCGCCGTCCGGCAGGCCGACGGGAGTTATCTCCCCTTCCTCTCCAAGATCAGCTTCGACGCGGCCGATAAAAACTGGAAACCGTTTTTCCGCTCGACCTCGGTAGAGTCGCGCCGGGAGGACGGAAAAATTCTGCTCGACTGGAAATTCGGCGGGCCGGAAGCCGAACGCATCCATGTGACCGGCGTGGCGGAGACACACCCCGACTGGCTCAAACTCCGCATCAGCGGCCGTTATGACGGCGACCCGGACACGCTCACCTATAAAAGGATCATCTTCGGTTACCCCGCCGCCGATCTCCTGCTCCTCGGCGCGAACGCCGAAAGCGGCGAAGAGGCGGGCCGGGCCGGTCTCAAAGCCGAATTGGTTCCCAACATCCAGATTTTTCACAACCGCCAGCACAACAACTCCACCGCTTCGCCGCAGTGGCGGAAAAAAGAGGGATACGCCACCTTCGAGCTTGAAATCGCCCTGGTTCCCTACATCGGCAAGCCGCCCGTCTTCCGTTATCTCGCCGGCGAACCGCTCGAGGCGCGGCTGCTCTTCGACCGTTACTGCAATGTGCTGCTTGACGGCGACGCGCCGAAGGCGGAGTTGCGCGTCCTCAACCGGAGCGAAAAGAAACTGAACTCCGTCGCCCTCATCAAAATTCACGACCACCGCGGCGACCTGGTTGCGACCCTCGCTTGGCCCATCGAAGCGGAAGCGGGGCGGACCGGTTCTCAAACCATCTCGCTCCCCGCCGGTAAAACCGGCTATTTCGAAACCGTCATCGACCTCGACGGAACGGAAACGCGCCAGAGCTACTGCATGCTGCCGCCCATTGAACGGAAGCACAAGCAAGGCTCCATCTTCGGCGGAATCATCTACCCCTGGAACCGCAAGACCGTCGAGAAACTCGATTTGATGGAATGGATCGGCATGAGTATGATCCGCCGCGCCTACCCGATCGTGAAGAGCGGCGTCCAACTCCCGGAGAAACCCGCCACCGGCGTCTACACCTCTGCCCAGGCGGAGCTGATGCTCCATGAACAACGCATCCGCGGAATCGAACCCGTGCCGCGCTTCGACGAGAGCTGGACCATGCCCGCCGGCACCTTCCGCCTGGCGGAAGCGGCGAATGAAGTCAATGCCAGGCGCCTCCCCGCCGACTACGCGGAGGATCTGAAGATCGAATACGTCAAAACCAAACTCCACGACCCGAAGCTGATGTACGGCTCGAGCGGAACGGCGGGAGTCGACATCCATTGGCTGGAAGAACTCCAGGAGAGCGGGGTGTGGGATTATTTCGACGCGCTCTTCGTCCATCTCCACTGTTTCCCCCGCGCCCCCGAGGTGAACAACACCATGACCGAGCAGTTCTGGCTTCACGACCGGGTCACCTTGCTCCGCGAACTGATGGATCGATACGGCGACAAGCCGGTGTATGACAGTGAAAACGGCTACCTCACCCGCTACCCGGATCGCCGGGTGGAGAAATATCCGCTCCGTTCCGTATCCGAGAGCAACATCGCCGCCGCCTTCCTGGTGCGCAGTTATCTGCAGAGCCTCGCCTACGGGCTCTCCAACAAAATGTGGTTCACCATCGACAGCTACGGCGGATTCGGAATCACCGAGTACGAACAGCCCCTCCCCTCCTACCCGGCTTACGCGGCCATGACCCGCATGCTCGACGGCGCGGCTTACGCGGGCGAACTGCTCTCCCCCGGCCGGGTTTCAAGCGTGATGGATAAAGATGCGGAATTCGCCCGTTCCTGGTTCGGGTTGGCCACGCCGGGGCTGGAGAAAGAGCTGCTGACCGCCGACCGCGCCAGCGCCAAGGCGGAACGCAACCCCGATCTCGATCCCTACATCTACATCCGCGCCTTCCGTACCCCGGAGGAACAGCCGCTTCTGGTCTGCTGGGCGACGCTCTACCGGCAGGACCTGGTCAAAGAAGAGATCGACACTCTCCCCTGGGAAGGGCAGAAGCCGGGCGTCTCGCTGCTGTGGAACGGTTTCCCGGCCGAAAAAGCGCCGGCCCCCAAGCCGGTCCGCTTCCGGGTGGGAGTCCCCGAGGTGGAGGTGGCCGACATCATGGGCAACCGCCGCAAAGTAAAGACCGACAACGGTTTCCTGACGCTCGAGCTGGATGATTACCCCCAGTTCGTCTACGGCGCCTCCCCGGAACTCCTGACCGAAGCGGCCTCCTTCAACCTGACCCTTTTCACCAAAGAGTTCAAGCCGAACGACAGGTGGAAGACGCTGATCCAGGGCCTTCTGCCGGCGGACAAAAAACATCCGGCCCGCAAATCGGTCTTCGACAAACCCAACCTCTCCGCCACGCTGGAAGCCGGCAAAGCCAATCCGGTCCACGTCAGGCTCACCAACCTCGGCCAAGAGGCGG
>JAVBSA010000043.1:0-8532 GCA_031556915.1 Victivallis sp. | reverse complement strand
GATCGAAGCATACCGAACCGTGATTCTCGGCCAGTCCCTTCCCTCCGCCGGGTCGGTTCTGTATATATGGCTCCTGGGAATCGCCTTCTGCCTGATCGGCGGAGTCATGCTGGCCAAACTGCAAAAACTGTACACAAAGATCTGGTGAGGGACAATGAAGGAAATTCTATATCATCTGGATCGCGTCAATGTCAGTTACAGACATTTTTCATTCTTTCCCCGCAAATGTTCCGGGCAAATCCATGCGCTGCACGACATTTCACTGGATATTTACCGTGGGGAAACCATCGGCATCATCGGCCGGAACGGAGCGGGCAAAACCACGGTGTTGCGCCTCTTCGCCGGAATCATCGGGCATGACGACGGCACGCTGGAGTGTTCGACCAAACGCGTAACCATGCTCTCGATCGGAGCGGGTTTCGACAACTACCTGACCGGCCGGGAGAATATCGGCCTCAACGGCCGCCTGCTCGGTTTAAGCGCGGCGCGCATCCGCCAGGTAAGCGATGACATCGTCGCACTTTCCGGAATCGGCGACTCCATCGATATGCCGGTACGAACCTATTCCACCGGCATGAGGGCGCGATTGGGCTTCGCCATCGCCTATCATGCGGAGCCGGAGGTCCTGCTGCTGGATGAAAACCTCGGGGTCGGCGATGCCGCCTTTCAGGCCAAATCCACAGCCCTGATCAAAGAGAAGCTCGCCTCGGCCAACCAGACCGCAATCATTGTGTCGCACAGCATCGCGTTGATCCGGGAAATCTGCTCCCGCGTCATCTGGCTGGAGCACGGCCGGGTGAAGCAGATCGGAGCAACCGAAGAGGTCACCAAAGCCTATCTGGAATACATCAATAACATACCGAAATAGCAGACCGTGAAAGCGGCCGGTTCCAAGGGATAGGGTATGCTGAGATTTTTTGAAAAACATCTTCTCCCGCACCGCCGGAAAAAGAACTTCCTCCTCGAAGCATTCTTTTTTCTGTATGATTTTCGAGTGGCCTGGATCATACGGAACAGCAATCTCTTCTGCTGCAACTGGTATGTCTGCACCAATCTGTCTCCGGAGCAAATGGTGCTCAAGACCTACCGCATCCGGGGAATATCCGTCCCGGTTTATTCCAAATTACGCCGGTTCCTTTCCCATCCGATTTTTCATTACGTGCGCAAAGGCGTTTCCCTGGGGTACGCCCCGACCGTCTTCTTCGACGGCGAGCGCTATCTGGATCACTATCCCGCCGTCAGGGCGGCACAGCTGAATCCTTTTTATCACTACATCCGTTATGGCGCCGTTCAGGGGTACGAGAGCGCCGGGCGGATCGTTTTGCCGCTGCCGGAACTCCCCGAACTCCGCGCGGCAACCGGCAACCGCCTCGGCATCGCCGATATCGGCCGGCAAGAATTCGCGAATCTTCCGCCTGCGGGAAAAATCACGGAAACAATCGCCGTCCACCTTCATTTATTTTATCCGCAAATGACGGAGTATTTCATCTCTCACCTGAAAGCCATCCCGGTTCCCTTCGACCTTTATCTCTCCGTATGCGACAGCACAATTTCGCCGGAACGTTTCCGCTCCTCCCTTCCGAACCTCAACCAACTTGTCATGGAAGAGGTCCCCAACCGGGGGCGCAATATCGCTCCCCTGGTAGCATTCGGCAAACGGCTGACCGCTTACGACTTCGTCTGCCATATCCACAGCAAACAAAGTCCGCACAGCACCGCACTGCAAAACTGGCCTCGGGAGATGCTCGACACTCTGCTCGGATCCGAAGAGCGGGTCGCCCGCATTCTGACGCTTCTGAAACAGGACGGAAAATTCTTCTTTGCCGCTCCCCACCCCGAAGCGGAACCGGATCCGGCAACCGGCTGGAGCTGCAATTACGACCCGGCGGAAACGATATTGCGCCGCCATACCTCGTTTCGGATATCGGCGTTCCCGGTCATCGACTTCCCGCACGGAGCCATGTTCTGGGCCAGGGGAAAAGCCCTGGAACGGTTGGCCCGCCTGCCGTTCACCCCGGAAGATTTTCCGGCGGAACCGATTCCGCCGGACGGCACCCTTGCCCATACCCTGGAACGGCTGCTGTTGCTGTTGGCAAGCGATATCCCCGGCAAAGCCTACAAGGCGGTGACAGAATGACAATCGACATCCTGCTGGCGAGCTGCAATTCCGAACGGTTCCTGCGGGAACAGCTGGACTCCATTCTGGCGCAGGATGCGGGCGAGGATTTCCGTGTCCTGATCCGCGACGACAACTCCGTTGATTCCACCCCTGAAATCATCCGCGAATATTGCACCCGGCATCCCGGCCGGGTTGAATTCCGGGAAACAGGGAAGCCCGGGGGAAGCGCTCTCGGTAATTTCGCGGCGCTGCTCGATTGTGCCGAAGGCGAACTTGTGATGTTCGCCGACCACGACGATGTCTGGAAACCGGATAAAATACGCGTTTCCATGGCCAAATACCGCGAAATGGCCGGCCGGTACGGCGAAAATACCCCCCTGCTGGTCTTCACAGACACCGCCATTGCCGACGAAATGCTGCGCCCGGTGGCGGAGTCCGGCTTCCGGTATCAGCATATCGATCCCGAACGGCTGGCGCTGAGGCAGCTGCTGCTCCAGAACGTGCCCTCCGGCAACACCATGTTGTTCAACCGGGCGCTGCTCGAACTGGCGCGCCCGGTTTCTCCGGGTGCGGTCATGCACGATCACTGGGTCGCCCTGACCGCATCGGTCTTCGGCCGGATCGGCTATGTCCGGCAGCCGACTCTTCTCTACCGTCAGCACAACGATAACGTCTACGGCGCCTTTCATTACTCTTTGCCCTCGTTCTGCCGGAAGCTCACCGAAGGCAGGCGGCTGATCCGGGAGCGTTTCTACCGCAATGTCTGCCAGGCGGGCGCGTTTCTCGAACACCACCGGGAAAAATTGGATCCCGCTGCAACGGCCATGCTGGGTGATTTTTCCCGCTTTCCGGAAATGGGGTTCTTCGAAAAACGCCTCTGCCTGATCCGGCACGGCATCTGGAAGACCGGATTGATCCGCAATATCGGAATGCTCCTATTGGCCTGAAGTACGCCGCCAGAGAATGTAGCGCCGGTTGTATTTCTCCATCACATCCAGGATCTCGTAACCGGAAAACTCCGGAATAGGCTCCGACGACCGGTATTCCCCCGCCATATAATCGGCGGGCTGTTTCCGGTCACAGCTTTCCTCCGGAGTGAAAGCGACGCCTTCACCGCCGGAGAGATAGCCCAGAACCAGCAGGTCCCTGCAGGAAATCAGCGGCAGCGCAAAGGTGCGGTACACCGACGGATTCATTCGATTGCCGGCGGCCCGGCGGATTCCGGAATAATCTTCCCGGATCAGAACCGCCCATTTCCGGGCGGCGTCGCGCGCCAAAAGATGTTTGCTCCCCCCGTACTGTTTAATCAGGGGGCCGAGGCCGTCCGCATACAAACCGAGGCCGGCGGCGATGCAGAACGAATAGAATATCACCTTGCATGTGCGCGGCGACACCATTTCGCCCAGCTTCCGGTGAATCCAGAACAGCGCCATGGCCGTCCAGCCGAAACACAACGGAGCGGCGGCGATCAGGTAGCGGCGCGAAACGTAAAGTTTATGGTCGACCAGCAGGATCTGCAAGACAACCAGCAGCGTATGACCCAGAAAAACCGCCAGGAGAATCGTCTCTTCCACGGTCCACGTTCTCCGCATGATCCTCCGGCACACCATCAGCATTGCGGGAATGAAAAAGAGGTAATAGACCCCTTTGACCAGGGAATCCAGAAAATCCGCCATTTCGTCATCGTCCTCGGCCACCTCCGGCAAAGCGGGAGACGCCTGCGGGACTTTGACCGCCGGTCCGCCATAGCTCTCTTTCCGGGGCACATCCGGCGGCGGGGCAATCTGCGCTTCCCCCGGAATCGAAAATGATTCCATCTTGCCGAAACAGTACGCCGGCAGCCACCCTGTTACCGCCCGGGCGGCCCGGATTCCCGGCACCGGATAACCGATCGCACCATAGTTATAGCACAGCCAGGGGGAGAAGATCGCCAGGACAAGCGCTCCGGCCAGAAGGGTCCGCCAGAAAAAAAGGCGGTACCGGGCGATTTCCTGCGCCAGCACGCCGATTCCCAGCAGCATGGCAAATACGATGCTGTCGTCGCGGATCAGGCTCATCGAGGCGACGGCCGCGCCGAACAGCAGATAAAAACGCAGACGGTTCCGTTCGCGGTAAATCCGGATCAGCGCGTAAATTGCAAGGAGCAGAAACAGCCCCTTCCCCGGTTCCCGCAAGCCCGATGCCGAGAGCCGCAGCAGATGGGAACAAAAGACGTAGAACAAACACCCCCAGAAAGCGATGCGCCGGTCGAACACCCGGTGCAGAATCCCCCACAAAGGCAGTACGGAAAGAATGTAAGAAGCCGCGCTGAGCAGTTTGAGCGCGGTAAAAGCGCCGCAGCCCAGTAAAAAGACGACGCATCCCCCCAGTACGGATGAGAGCGGCGGCACCCTGGGGTGAAACGCGATCCCCCAATCGCCTTCGGCGAAGGCCTGCGCCATCGGGGCGTAGCGGACGGCGACGTCGCGGGGCGGGATATCCGTCAGGATCAGGAACGGCAGAACCAGCAGCAGCGCCGTCGCAGTCAGGACGAGCACAGGATGCCGTTTCAAAAAACAAACTTTTTCGTTCCCGTCCCCGTTGTTCATCGTTCAAAAGCTCCTTACGATGGAAAGACGGCGGAAAAGTCGAATTCTTGTTCGAGGATGCCGAGAACTTCGCGTTCCCGTTGGCGCATCCGGCGGCGGGGGGCTGGGGCGAGATCGTCTTCGCCGGCGCTGTGAAGCAAGCCGTGGACCAGGTAAAGCACCATCTCGCGGGCGTAAGAGGAGTCGCTTCTGGCCTGTCCCTCCCGTAACGCCGCGTCGATGCAGATGCAGAGCTCCACCGCCGCCTCGCCGGGGAAGAGGGATTCCGGATCGTCGAAATAGCTGAAGGTAATCACGTCGGTCGTGCCTTCATGGCCGACGAATTCGCAATTGGCCTGCGCCATTTCGCGGTCACCGACAAAGCGGACATTGAGCTCCCAGTCGAAGTCGCCGGGCAGCAAGGCCAGCTCGGCGGCGCGGCGCGCGAGCCGGGTGAGCAGAGCTTTCCCGGGCCGGGGCATCCGGCGTGTCGCCCAACGGTAGCTGAGTTCAACCACGGCGTTTTTCTCCGGAGTTATAGGCGATCCGCCCGTGTTTCATGCTGACCAGGGTGTTGATGAAGCTCAAACGCACCTTATCCAGCTCGGCAAGCGTGATATTGGCGTTGTTGAGCTGGCCGTCTTCAAAACGCGTTTTAAAAATATTGTTCACCAGAAGCTCGATTTTGGGGGCGGAAGGTTTGTCGAGCGAACGGCTGGCGGCCTCGCACGCATCGGCGAGGCTGATGATCGCCATCTCCTGATCCTGCGGCGGAACACCGTCGTAGCGGAACTGCGACTCCAGGACCGGCGTGCCTTCCTTTTTATTTTCTTCCATGGCTTTGTTGTAGAAAAATTTCACCAGGTCGTTGCCGTGATGCTGGCTGATGGCGTCCCGGACCGTCCGGCACATCCGGTACTGGCGCGCCAGCGCCATGCCCTCTTTCACGTGGTCGCGGATGATGATACTGCTCATCTGCGGGTTCAGATCCAGGTGCTGGTTGGCGCTGTCGAGGTTATTCTCGGTGAAATATTGCGGCATGGCGAGTTTGCCGATATCGTGGAACAACGCGCCCGCTTTGGCTTTCAGGGGATTCGCCCCGATGGTGCGCGCCGCATCCTCGGCCAGGGTCGCCACCATCATGCTGTGGAAGAAGGTGCCGGGGGCTTCGCGCTTGAGCCGTTCGAGGAGCGGGTGGTTATAATCGCAAAGCACCATCAGCGCCATGTTGGTGCTGACGTTGCAGGCGATTTCGAAAAAGAAAATCAGGATCAGCGCCAACACCGCCGTCACCGCCGCATTGGCAAACGCCACCATTGCCGATTGCGCCAGGATCCGCAGAAAATCCGGCGAATTGTAGGGAATCAAATTGAGGTTGAGCAACCAGACCAGCGGGAACACCGAAATGATGATCCGGATGAAATAAGATCGGTAGTTGGTCGCCGAACGAACCGCGAGCGCCGTCAGCGAGCAGATCACCATCCCTTTGATCGCCAGGTCGAACGACCGTTCCGGCAGCAGCATCATGGCCGCGATGGAGGCGATGAAAAATCCCCCGCAGAGCGCCACGCGATACCCCATCGTCACCGCCAGGATCACCGCTCCGAGCGCGACCGGAATCGCCTCGGCGCTCAATTCGCCCGGCAGCTCCGGGGTCCGCGCCAGGAGCGAACCGAAGAAGTGGAGTCCGCCGAAATTGGCCAGCAGCGAAACAATCACCACCGTTCCCAGCAGGATCACGCGTTTGTTGACCTTCACCACCTCCGGGTGGAGATGGTACAGATAGAAGCCGGCAAACACAACCAGGACCAGACTCCAGACGGTATTGTGGGCGAAGGCGCGGAGCTCTTTCGCCAGTTTGGCGTTGTTCCGGTCGGCGGCCTCATAGGCGCGCAGCTTCACGGTGATATCCTGCGTCACCTCCTGGTCGCGGCGAACCAGAATATCGCCTTTGGCGACCATCACCATGACCGGCTGGACCTCGTCGGCGGCCCGGAGGCGTTCCTCCTGATACAGATTGTCGTCGGCGACCAGATTGCCCTCCTGCCCGATCAGGTTGAGGAACAATGCCGAAAGCGCGGCGGAAAGTTTCTCCTTATCCCCTTCGCCGCCGCCGTGGAGCACATCGGCGGCCAACTTCTCGGAGACGCCGTAGGGTTCATCCTGTTCGGTCACGTTTTTGGCCGGCCACTTGCGCTGTTCCTGGTCGATCACCCGGAGCGTCTGGCTCACTTTGAGCGCGTCGCGGCGCGAACGGTTCAAAATGCCGCGGCCCAGGATCCGGCTCAACCGGGTATTGAATTCCCGGGCACCGTTGGCGGAACGCAGGAAGGTACCCACCGCTTCCAGCAAAGCGGGATCCATTTCGGCGACCAGGAATTCCGCCCGTGTGCTTCCGGGAGAAAATTTCCGCCCCGCCTTTTCTTCGGCCAGCCGGCTGCCGACCGCCTCGAAAAAGTTGAGAAAATTGCGCCGGATCGCATTGTTGCTTCTGCCGTCCACCCGGAAATAGAGGGGGACTTTGTTCATCGCCTCCTCTTCTTCCAGCCGGGTCCCTTCATCATCCTGATAGGTGAAATCGATGGCGCCGACAATGGTGCGCGGCGCCAGCTGGCCCACCGCCAGGTTCAGGACTCCTTCGATGTGCTGCTGCGAAGAAAGCGTCAGCAGCACCGCCGAAACCGCCCAGACCATCACCAGCGAAAAGATGCCGGGCGCGGGCGAACGGTCCAGCGCGGCTTTGAGGTGTTCGCTGTCGACCAGTTTCCGGTCGCCGAGCACCCCTTTGCGCTTGAGCTTGCGCCGGTTGCGGATGCGGCTGAAAAATTCCCCAATCCTCTTCAGCATGATTCGGGTATCCCGTTATAGGCGAGAATGATTTTTTCAAGAAGCGCGTGGCGCACCACGTCGCCGGTGTCGAAAAAGGTGAATCCGATTTCGGAGACCGCCGTCAAACTGTCGACCGCGTGGCGCAACCCGGAAATTTCCCGCGCGGTCAGGTCGGACTGCGACGGGTCGCCGGTGATCACGCATTTCGAATTGAACCCCATCCGGGTCAGGAACATCAGCATCTGATCCCTGGTGGTGTTCTGCGCTTCGTCGAGAATGATGAACGCGTTGTTGAGCGTCCGCCCCCGCATGAAAGCGAGCGGGGCGACTTCGATCACACCGCGTTCGATCAGCGCCGCGACTTCGTCGAAGCTCATCATGTCGTAAAGCGCGTCGTAGAGGGGGCGCAAGTAGGGCATGATCTTCTCTTCGAGGCTGCCCGGCAGGAATCCCAGGTTTTCGCCCGATTCGCGGGCCGGCCGGGTGAGGACGATCCGGGCGGCGTTCCCCTTGAGGAACTCCGAAACCGCCATCGCCATGGCGAGGTAGGTTTTGCCGGTTCCGGCGGGGCCGACGCCGAAAACGACGTCGCGCGAACGCATCAGCCGGACATATTCCAGCTGCTTGCGCGAGCGGGGCAGGACTTCGCGTTTTTTGGGGCTGACGTCGATGCGCCCTTTCCAGAGCTCCTTGATATCCTCCTCGCGCCGATCGCGGTAGGAACGGCACAGAAATTCAAAATCCCGCGTCTCCAACTGTTTGCGCCGGGCCAGGAAAAAGCGGGTCAATTCGTCGAAAAAGGCGGAGGCGCGGGTAACGTTCTCTTCGATTTCCGAAGAGATTTCCACCCAGTTGTCGCGGGCGACCAGCCGCACGCCGAACAAATCCTCCAGCGTTTTCAAGGCTTTGACCTCATCTCCGGCGCACGCGGTGCGCCAGGTGAGGCCATTGTCGAAATAATATTTACCAGTCATAATCAAAAAACGCGGCCCGCGGGAATCCTCCCGGAGCCGCGCG
>JAVBSA010000678.1:0-3016 GCA_031556915.1 Victivallis sp. | reverse complement strand
CAGCGCGCCCTTAATACCAACGCGGGGCCAGCCGACCGCTTTTAAGCCCCTCGGCGCCCAGAGAACCAGCCCACTCTTATGCCCAAAAAATTCAGTCAGCCTTTTCGGGCGAAGCCCGAAAAGGCGTCGGCCCCGGCACCTTGCCGGTCTGGCGGTGTCCAGAGGAGGGCGAAGCGCCTCCTTTGGCGGAGTTTGAGGCGGAGCCTCAATTCCCACGGTGCGTGTTTTGGCCGGCACTTATAGTGAAATAACTCCGGTTACTTTACCAGTGTCCGGAAATTTTTCAGGCGGAAGAATCCGATCCGGTTGGAGTCGTGGAAGTTGCGCGCGCCGCGATACGCCATGCGCACCAGATAGATGAGATCGTCGCCGTCGAACAGCCAATCCGTATATTGGTAACCGGTCAGGAATGCGGAGTGCTCCTCCGAAAATCCGGTGTCGTCGGTCAGCAGGTCGCGGAGCTCTCGCCAATGACACAGATCCTCCGACACCGACAGCGTCAGTACGTTGCGGGCATTCCGCCAGCGCGGATCCCGGATCGGATTGCTCAATGTGAAGTAGAGTCCCGTCACCGGATCGCGCCGGACCGTGAATTTCGATGCTCCGCCGGGAAATCCGACGATCCCTTTGCCGCGGTCGAAATCGATCCGCGAACCGTCGGCGCTGACATCCAGCAGAAACGCGTGGTTGGATTCCTTGATGTGGGCGCGCATCATATTGCAGAGCGAGCCATCCGGCCGCACCAGGATATTGCCTTCCAGCCAGCCGGATTCCGGGCAGGCGATATCCGGATATTTTTCCGTCTCGAAAGCGATGTCGTTGCTGCACCTCCAGTTGGCCGCTTCGAGCAGATCGGCGTCGACGGGAGCGGAAATCACCATTTCGCGGAAGGCGTCCGCGTGCCAGAATCCGCCGTCGCGTTCGTCGCAGAAGTCCTCGCAGGCCTTGTAAATCCGGCCGTTGTGGATCAGCACCGGCGTGGTGCCGCCGAAGTGGTAGTTCGGGCGCTGCCGCCGGGGGCCGCCCGGGAAGAGGACGCCGCTGTGTTCATCGCGCGGAACGCTCCAGGTGAAGCCGCAGTCGTTGCTGCGCCGGATCACCACATCGCCGTATTCGCGGCTGATGCTGATGTGATAGAGCGCGTCGCCGGTTTCAAAGAAGACGCCCCAGAAGGCGCCGACGAGACTGCATACTTGCTGCCACGTCGCACCGTCGTCCTCCGACCGGTAGATATCGGTCAACCTCGGATCGAGATTTTTCTCCCAGTCGGCGTCGAAATAATCGAATGAGGCCAGCAGCGCCCCGTCTTTTGCGCGGATCAGCGCCGGGCTGCCGAGAAATTGCATCGTTCGCTCCGGCTGGTACTTCACTTCGGAAAATTGCATTCTGACGGTTCCTTAACTTAGTTATTGGTGAAAAGGATTCGAACATTGCGAATCCAATAAGTCACATTCGGCACGTTCGGATTCAAGCCGATGCGGAGCATTTCGATTTTGGCCGGATCCAGCTCCAGCGGATTGATTCTCGCCACCCGTTCCTCCCAAACACCTGCCGGATTTCCGGCCGGGAACCAGGCCGATTCGCCGCGCTCCTGCTGTTTGTTCGCGAGTGCCATCACCAGCATTTTTTCAATGCCGTCGGCCGGAGCGGCTTTCACCTCGAACGCGATGCCGCACGCGCCTTTCAGCGATTCCCGCGGCAGGTCGAGGATGTACTCGGGATAGACCCAGGAATTGCCTGTTTTCGGGAATTCGGCCTGGAATCTGACCGCCCGTTCCGCCTCGTCATACGAGATCGACATCCTGCCGGAAGCGTTGGTCCGCCACCTCCCGGGATCGAGCATCCCCGGCAGGCTTACCTGGCGGCTGGCTGCCGCGAACCGGCCGGGAATGAACATCGGCACAACCAGTTTGCCGGTTCCTTGTCCGTTGAACTCTCCGCCGACCTCCATGACGCCGGTGTAATTTTCGGCTGCGTCCGGGGTGAACCGGAGCGCGAACTCCGCCTTGCCGAATGCGGGAACGGTGATTTGGCCGGGCAGACCGGCGGTTTTGCCGCCGCGAATGTTCACTTCTCCGCTCTTTTCCCGGTCGGAGAGGTTCCACACCTGGAGCTTCAGCGCGGCATTGTCTTTTTTCACTTCCGCGCAATCCTTGCCCCGGCCGAGGATGAAGTCCTCCGACAATTCGACCCGGTAAACGACGGTGCGGTCGTAATCCACCCGGCGCGGCGCGCCGGACTTGACGGTTGCGCGGAACAACTCCGTCGGCTCCAACCCGGAGAGTCCGGAGAGGTAGGAGATCATCCGGGTCGCGGTCAGCCGGAGCTTGCCGCCGGTCGAGCCCGCTTGGAACGGAGTCCCGAAAATATCGGTCCCGGCATAGATGCCGTCTCCGGCTCCGATGACGAAAGAACGCTCAAACTGGCCGGTGATTTTGCGGTCGGGGGAATTGTCTTCGGTATCGAGCTCCGACAGGCTCCAGAAAGCCAGCGTCTGCCTGCCGTCCGGCTGCCGGTAAAGGAAGCCGCGAACTCCTTCGCCAAGCGCAAGCGTGCCTTCGAATTTTGCACTGCCGAGCTCGTTCATCAGATTGGAAAACGCCGCATAACCGGGCTTGACGGTGAAATCGCGCCGCATCAAACCCCAGTCTTTGGCGCCGTTCTGTTCATTGTAAGGGGAAAGCAGAAAGAAGAAGTCCCGATCGACGCCCATGCTCTGCAGATAAATCATCGCTTTGGGCAGATATTCCGCAACCAGAAGCTCCTGTTCCGGAGAATGCGCTTTGATTCCCTTCATATAGCTGTCAAAGCGCGCCGGCCCTTCGGCGCGGCTGCCGTTCTCGGTGAACCAGATCGGCCGGTCGGCGATGCCGTGGCGTTTGAGGTAGTCATGAATACCGGCCAGCAGTTTCGGATAATCCCGCAGCGGCGAGTAGGTGTGAATATTGAAAATATCGATATAATCCTGCAGGCCGTTATCCATCATGACGTTGCAGTAGTTCATCAAATGATTCCA
>JAVBSA010000166.1:0-5967 GCA_031556915.1 Victivallis sp. | reverse complement strand
GTGTTCGGCCAGCCGTTTTTTGGAATCTCCCATGCTGTCCGACAAGGTTACGAAGTTCCAGGCGATCTGCGCCATTACCAAAACGGTCCGCATGGTTTTGACCGGATCGGGGATTTGGGAATTGGTGTCGAGCGCGATTTTGATGTAGATCATCTTGGCGTATTCGGCGAAGGCATCTTCGGCATCGACCAGATCCCAATCGCCGGGGCCGAATTTATCGCCGTCGTCGGCGAATTCCTCCATCTCGTCGATTTCGGTCAGGATGTCGTTCCAATCGTCATCGGTCATTTCGTCGAGTTCGGCCATGAGCTCGTCGTGTTCGTCGTCGTCCATCCCATCGAGGACTTCCCGCAGGATCTCTTCGGCTTCCTCATCCGGCTCCGGCGACAGGAAGGGGAAACGGGGTGAAAACACCTCGTTTTCAAAGTCGCGTTTGGCCCGGTCGATGCGTTTCTGCTGTTTGCTCTTTTTTTGTGACATGGATTCGGCTCCTCTTTTTTTCAAAATTTAGCACGATGTTGTCGTTTTGTCCAATGCTGTTCCGTTTTTTTGTGTGCTTCCTGCTGAAACGGTACAATATTGTACCGCAAATGCAAAAAAGAGATGAAATTTATTGGTTTTGTTGTTCCGTTTTGGTATAATTAGGGTAATACCAATCCGGGAGGGCAATCCATGGTTCCACAGAGACGGATCGCAACGGAATTGCGGCGGCGGATCGCCGTCGCGGACTATCCGGCCGGTTTGCGGCTGCCGACCGAATGCGCGCTGGCGCAGGAGTTTGCGGTGTCGCGCGGCACCATCCGGCGGGCGCTGGCGCGTCTCGCCGATGAAGGGCTGATCGAATCCAGGCGCGATATCGGCTGTTTTGTCGCGGAAGAAGGGGCGGGCGGCGAAGACGGCGCCCGGCCGCCGGTCGTGTTCCTTTATCCGGAATCGACGCTTCTCAACGCCGACACCCTGGCGGGCATGGAGAGCTGCGCCCTCCGTCATCACGCCGATTTCGGACTGCAGGCGATTTCCAGCGATCCGGCCAGAGTGCGCCGCGTCATCGAACGCCTGAAGCGGGAAAAGGTGACCGGTGTTGTCTTTATCCCATTCATTCAGAACAACTACTACGATGTCAACAGCCGGCTGCTCGATCTCTTCGAAGTGCACGGTCTCCCCTACGTTGTGATCGACACCCCGATTGCCCGGGGCGGCGTGATCCGGGGGGATTTCGTCGGGCAGGACGGCTATACGGCGATGCGCCGGCTGGTCTGCCGCCTCGCCGACGAGGGGCACCGCCGGTTCGCCAGCATCCGGGTGTTCCCGGAGGTCTATTCGGCCAACCAGCGGCTCCGCGGAATCATCGACGAACTCTCGGCACGCAATCTGCCGGTGGAACCGGAACTGCACCGCGTCATCGACGACGGGCCGCTCCACGAACAGGGGCGGCAGCAGCTCCGCGGGATCATGGCGCTTCCCGAGCCGCCCGGCGTCATCCTCTGCGGCTACGATATCATCGCCATGAACGTGATCGACGAATGCCGGAAACTGGGAATCCGCATTCCGGAACAGGTCGCCGTGACCGGATTCGGCGATACCAGTTATCTCGGGGAACTGTTCGAATTGACCAGCGTCCGGCAGCCGATGCGCGCCATCGGGGAACGGGCGGTGGAACTTCTCTTTGACGCCGCTCCCCGGCGTCGGCAGGAGTTTCTCGAGTGCGAACTTGTTTTTCGAAAAAGTACCGAAACCACATTATTACCTCAACCAAGGGAGACGTGCAAGATGAACCGGCTTTTGAAACGATTCACACTGATTGAATTGCTGGTGGTGATCGCCATCATCGCAATTCTCGCCTCGATGCTGCTGCCGGCCTTGAACAAGGCGCGGGAGCGGGGGCGAACCGCCACATGCATGAGTAATTTCAAGCAGATCACGCAAGTATCGCTGTTCTACTGCGACGATTACAACGGCAACATCCTCGCCGCGAATTATCCCGCCAGTTTCGGCGGAATGAACAGCCAATATTGGTTTATGAACCTGGATGCGTTGAAGTACCTGACCTGGAGATCGGGCGTCTGGCAGTGCCCGACGCTGGCTCCGCGCAGGAACTTCGTCTGCACCGTCAACCGGGTTTCCAACAAAGACTGGCCGTGGGCGGGAACCGGGAAATGGTACCGGCTCTCCGCCTTGCCGCGTACATCCGCCATTGTTTTTCTGGTGGAAGGAAGCACCGAAAATGGGAACCTGACCTCTCTCAACCCCGGCACCTTCGCCATGACCGGCGACAGTTGGCCGCTGCGCCTCAGCGGCAACCGGGTGGACTATCTTGCCCAGCTGGCTTTCGATCACAATGAAAGAATGAATGTCGCCTATGCCGACGGGCACGTCGCCTCACGCGCCCCCATCGACATCGAGGCGACCAGTTTCGAAGCTCCTTCCCAATACACAACACAGAATTGACGGTCGCTATGTTTGAAGATTGCAAAAAAGTTCTGCTCGACGGAATCTGGGATTTTGCCTTCCTGCCTGAAAAAAAGGCGGAAGAGATGCTGCCGGAGGCGTTTCCCGCATTCGACGCCGTTGCGATGGTGCCCGGGTGTTTCGACGCGGCGCCGGGCATGTTCGGAAAAAGGGGAACGGGGCTCTACCGCACCTCCCTTCGCTGCGGCGGGCGGATCCGGCTCGCGCTCGGCGGAAGCGGACTGGTCACCCGGATTTTCTGGAACCGCGTTCCGGTGGGTGAAAGCCGGAATTCCTGGCTGGCGGAGGAATTTATTTTCGACGCCGGCGACGCGGGCCGGCACGAGCTGGTGATCGCGGTCGACAATATGCTGCGGCCGGATGAAATGGCGCTGTTCCATTTATTCTACGATTTTTACGGGTTCGGCGGCATCTACGGTTCGGTTTCCGCGGAAATGCTGCCGCCATTTTTCATCGAACGGGTCGCGGTCGTGCCGTGCGACATCAATTCCGGCGAAGTCGAGGTTTGCCTGTTCTGCGCCGGGGAAAATCCTGCCGGGTTGCAGGCGGAGTGCGCGTTCGACGGCGGGGAGCGCTTTCCGGTTGCGATCCGGGGCCGCGAGACCCGGTTCCGGCGCCGGGTGCCCGCGTTCCGGCTCTGGTCGCCCGAGACCCCCCATTTGCACTCCTTCGAAGCCTCGCTCAACGGCATGGAGGTGGCGACATCGTTCGGCATCCGCAGCATCGAAGCTGAAAACGGAGAATTGCTGCTCAACGGCAAAGCGCTGAAGCTGATCGGCTACAACCGGCACGAGAGCCACCCGACCTTCGGGGCGGCGACTCCGCCGAGCCTCATCTACGAGGATTTGCGCATGATCCGGGAACAGGGGTGCAACTTCATCCGCGGCTGCCACTATCCGCAGCGGGAGGAATTCCTGAACCTCTGCGACCGGCTCGGAATCCTGGTGTGGGAGGAATCTCTCGGCTGGGGCAATCCGCCCGAACAGCTCAACGATCCCGAATTCCGGCGGCGGCAGCTGGAACAGACGGTCAAAATGGTGCGCAAAAGCATCAATCACCCGTCGGTGATCCTGTGGGGATTTCTCAATGAAGCGGATTTGCGCGAACCGGCCACGCGGGAGATCGTATCGGAGCTCCGGCAGGGGATCCTCGCCGAAGACACCTCCCGCCCGATCTCGTTTGCCACCTGTCACGGCAGGAACTGCTGCTGCCTGGACCTGGCGGACGTCATCTCCTTCAATCTTTACCCCGGCTGGTACGTGGGGCTGGATGACGTTGATTCGCGGGATACGGTCAAGCCGACGCTCGACGAAATGGCCCGGTTCGCCTCGAGCCCGGAATTCGCCGGGAAGCCGCTGCTGATCGGCGAACTCGGCGCTTCCGCGATTCCCGGCGATCACAGCGGCATGCGCTGGTCGGAGGAGTATCAGGCGACGCTGCTCGAATCCGCCCTGAGCTACGTACTGGAATCGCCGCGCTATTGCGGGCTGGCGATCTGGCAGTTTGCCAATTCGCGCACCTGTATCCAGGGGCACGGTTGTCTGCATCATCCCGCCGGATTGAACAACAAAGGCGTGGTCGACGAATACCGCCGCCCGAAACTGGCCTGGCATTGCATCGGAAAAATTTTGAAACAATACAAAGCGAAATAGGATGAGATACATGAAAAAGCTCCTGTTTTTTTGTGCGGCCGCCTGCTGCTGGCTGCCGGCCGCCTTCGCGGCGGAACAGATGTCGCTCGACATCGATTTTACCGGGCCGGCGTGGAAGAATATCGTCAAACCGCTCTGGGGCGGTTGGCCGCGCGCCGAAGGCGATGCGCTGGTGTTCGGGCCCGGCTCCTTTGCCGCGACTCCGCTGATTCCCTGCCGGCCGGGCAGCACGGTCAAAATTGAATTCGACGCGGAGAGTACCGACATTGAACCGGCGGGCGAGGCCTGGCGCACCGCCGCGGTTCAACTGGGGCTTTTCACCGGCGGCAAAGAGCAATCGCACCTCGATCTCTTCAATACCGGCAAAGCGACGAAGCGCCACCGGGTTTCCCGTTCGATTCCGCTCAAGAACAACGGGTTCCGCCTCTGCTTCGGCAATTACGGCAAAACCGGCGAATTCCGGATCGCCAGGCTGAAAATCGCCATTGAAACGCCCGGCGTGAATCTGGAGCGCGACGGCTCGTTCTCCGGCATGTTCGGCATCAACGACTGGTTCGTGCAAAAAGGCGGCGTTGATTGGGACGGCCTCCCGTTGGGCCAGTACAGAAACGCCCGTGTCGAAGGCGGCGTTTTCCCTTCCGCCGGCAAGACCCTCGTCCTCGACGGGGGGGCCACCGTCGTCAGTCAGCAATTCCCCTACAACGGCGAGGCGCTGGTCGTCGGCACCTGGTATATGCAGCAGGGAATCAAACGCGCCGCCGGCGCCCCGCCGTGGGCGAACGCCGGAGTCCAGCTGGTCTATCTCGACGCCGACGGCAAACCGGTCGGCCACCGCGACGTCACCGCCCGGCTGCTCGACGGCGACCGGCCGTGGGAATACCATTGCGTTTCCATTCCCGCCGGCGGATTGAGCCCAAAGGTGAAGTCGGTCGCCGTCTGGCTCCGCATCTGGGGCGGCAACACCGGCAAGGCGTACTTCGACGACATCGCCGTGATCCGGCAGGGGGAGGGGGAGGCGCGCAACTATGATTCCTCCAAAGGCGTGATCAAGATCGGCTCCGCCGGCGAAGGCGGTGGATTGAACCGGGTCTGGACCGGCGTCGATCTCTCCTATTGCAGCCAGGTTGCGCTGCCGATGGTGCGCGACGCGTTGCGTAAACTCAAGGAGGAAGGCGGGTTGGAATATGTTCGCACCCGCGAATTTTTCAACGGTCCCTTTCCGGTCAAATCCATCTCGGCGGCCGGTGAAATCGAGTTCGATTTCACCAAACTCGACGAATGCGTCGATTACCTTGTCCGTGACCTCGGCCTCAAGCTGGTGCCGACCATCGAAACCGTGCCGCCGCAGCTTCAGGCCGCAGACAACAAGCACGTGCCGACCGATTACGCTCTCTGGGGAAAGACGCTGAAGGGATTGGTGCATCACTGGATCGGCCGGTACGGCAGGGAGGCGGTTTCGCAGTGGATATTCGAGTGCTGGAACGAACCCGGTTCGGACTTTTTCCGCGGTACCGATGAGGAATTCTGCAAATTATTCGTCGTCTATCTCCGCGCGCTGACCGAGGTCGAACGCGAGGCGGAGATCAAACTGCACATCGGCACCGCCTCCGGCGCGATGGGAAATCTGATGTTGCTCTGCATGGCCGAGGCGCGCAAGGCGGGGCTCGACCGGGCGGTGACCGATTTGAGCATCCACATCTACGGCGGCTACGACGGTTCGCTGGCGCTTTATCCGCACGGCGTCAAAGAGGTGCGCGACCGCATGGCTCCGTTCGGCGGCGGGCAGCTGCCCGTCCACGTCACCGAGTTCAACGGTTCGGCGATGGTCAGCGGCCCCTTCGACACC
>JAVBSA010000586.1:0-4697 GCA_031556915.1 Victivallis sp. | reverse complement strand
TCGCCTTTGCCGCTCAGGTAAGCTGCTCGACCGCCTCCGCAGTTCTGGGGAATCGTGCGGAAAAGCTGGGAATCAAGCTGGATACCCGCCGGAAAGTGCTTCAGGCGGCGGAGAAACTGCGTTACCGCAAAAATGAAATCGCGGCGCAGATGAAGTCGAGCAAGGCCAATATGATCGCCCTTTTCGTTCCGTCGGTGTATCTCGGGGAATATTCTTTCCAGATTTCCGTGGGGGCGGGTTTAGCGGCGGAACGGTTCGGCTGCTACCTCAAAGTCGTCATCATCGACGACAGCAGCGACTTCAGGAGACAACTCGACTATACGCTGGGCCAGTATCCGGCCGCGCTGCTTTATCTCGGCGACCTTGCGGGCAACGAGGCGCTGCTGCGCGAAGCTTCGCGGGAGTGCCGCCTCCCGCTGATGCTCCTCGATTACCGGGAAGACTCCGTGGCCGGCTCCGTCCTGAGCGACGACGATTTCGGAATCCGCGAAGCGGTCCGGCACCTTCACGAACTGGGGCACAGAAACATCCTCCACCTCACCGACCCGCTCAAGGCCCGGTACGCGGACGCCCGCTTCCGGGCATTTGGCCTGGCCATGAAGGAATTCGGCCTGCCGATCCGGAACGACAACATCTTCTGCAACCAGCGGGTTCCGGCGTTCCGCGCCGAAATGGACAACCGGCTGCTGGAAATTTTCCAAAAACCGGATGCGCCGACGGCGATCTGCTGCGGCAGCGACTATTTTGCGATACACGCCCTGACTCTTCTGCAATCGGCCGGAATCCGGGTTCCGGAGCAAGTTTCGATTGTCGGCTTCGGCAACCTGTCATTCACCGGATGCAGCCACCCCAGGCTGACCACGATCGACCAGCCTTTTCAGGAAATCGGCAGCCGGGCGGTCGAATTTGCGCTCTCCGACTCCTACTTCGAGCACGCCTGCGCCCCCATCCTGCTGCCGACCGGCCTGGTCCTGCGGGAAAGCACTTGTCAAATAGCCTCCGATCAAAAATAACAGGGAAACAAGTTATGAAACGAAAAAATTTCACATTGATCGAATTGCTGGTGGTTATCGCGATCATCGCCATCCTCGCCTCCATGCTGCTGCCCGCGTTAAACCAGGCCCGGGAGCGGGCGCGGTCGCTCCGCTGCCTCAACACGGTGAAAAGCTGGGCGAGCGCCTCGCTCCTCTACGCCAATACCTATGACGACTACTGGCTGCCGCGCGAGTATACCGTCGGCACCGGGACGCGCATCGGCCTCGATATTCCGGAATTCCGCGTTTTTCTGGGCGTTCCGGCGAAGTACAATACCGACAACTGGCTGCCCAACACCGTGCTCTGCGAAATATCGCGCGGCGTCATGATCCAGGGCAACAAGAGTTATGGCTCGCTCGCGACGAAATCCTACGGGGTCTCCTACCCGACGACGGGACAGAACGGATTTTTCGGCTTCAAACTCAATCAAATCCGCCAACCTTCCCGCCACGCGGCGTTCGCCGACGCGATCGACCGGCTGATCTGGACAGTCAACTACAATACCTATGTTCTCAATGGTAAGGAAGACAACGCGACCGACGGAACCGGCATCCTCGCCTTTCGCCACCGGGACGGCGTCAACGCGTCCTTCTACGACGGCCACGCCGGGCATCTCAGCAACCAGGTTGTGACCGAACGCAAAAGCTATCTCTTCAAACCCCTCATCGTCTTGTAAGGATACCCCCCGTGAAAAAACTGTTGCTCTTTCTGGCCGCAGCCGGCTTCTGCCTGGCGCCCGGCGCGATCGAATCCGCCTTCTTCTCCGAACTGCCCGAACGCCGGGAGGAAACGAATCAGCGTCTGATCCTCAGTTGTCTCCACACGCCGGGAAAGCTCAAGCCCCAAGCGGAGATTCCGGCCGATTACGTGCTCGACCTCTCCTATGAACAGCTGAAACGCGGTCCAAAAGACAGCCACTTCAGCCTCTGGATCGCGGGACGGCGTTACCTTTTCCGCGATCACCAGCTCTCCTGGTACGACGGCAAACGGGAGCATGTCGTGGGGGGAATCGCTCTCCTTCAGGCTGGCCGGGCCAAGCTGCGCGTGGAACGCAGCGGGAATCGCACCCTCATCTCCATCAACGGCAAACAGGCCGCAGCCGAGGAATATCCGGCCGCCGCGCCCGCCTTCGAAATCCTCATCACAAACCTCGATGTCGCCCTCGAACAATTCGCAGTGACGGCCGATGGAAAAAGCCTCGTTCTCAACCCCGCCATCCGCCCCGGAACCGTGTTCCACGCCGATGCGCTGAATGCACCGGGCAAATGGAGGAGCTCCCCCGCCGTCCGGTTCGACGGAAACCGCATCCGGGTAGAAGCAACCGCCGCCGCGGACGAGAAGGATTCCGACAAAGCGCTCGGCACCCGCGACGTCTTCGGCAGAATGGAGAAGGCAAAGCAGAAGGTGTTCATCACCGAGCGCGGAATCGACCTCTCCGGGCTGCGCGGCTGTGAGGTGGAAGTTTCCGTAAAAGTGAAAGGCGACGTCGCGCAGCCCCGGGTCCCCTGGGAAGGAATCCGGGTGGTCCTCAATTACGCCACCGAAAGCGCCCGCTTCAGCGACTGCTACTACGACCTCTGGGGCACCTTCGACTGGAAGGTCGTCACCTTCAAAACCCGTGTTCCCACCTTCCTGAAGCAAGCGAGCCTGACCCTCGGCATCGTCGCGGACACGGGTTTCGCCGAATTCGAGGATTTCAAGATCACCGTGACCGAACCGCCCCGGACGCCCGGCATGGCGCCGGTGAGCGTGGAAAAATACACCGGCAGCCCCTCCCCTCTCCGGGGGTTCAACTCCAGCGCCAATCTCATCAGGGGCGGTCAGTTCCGGCGCTATGCGGAACATTGGAACGGCAATATCTTCAAGATTTCCTGGCGCCTCCCCGGGCCGGACACCCCCAAAGAGGAGTTCGAAGCGGCGCTGGAAAAGCAGTTCCGGACCTGGGATGAATTCATCCGCCAGGCGGAGGAGCTCAATGTACGGGTTATCCTGGAACTCTACCCCAGCTTCTGGCGGAACGACAAAAATCCGGACGGCGGCACCGATTATCCCTTCCTTCGCCCCGGCTGCGCCGAACAGATCCGGGATATCTGGGTGCGGATCGCCGAACGCTACAAAGGCAACCAAACCGTCTACGCCTTCGAGCTTTGGAACGAGGGAAAAATCCGCGCGCAGGTCAAGCCCGGCCTCCCCGACTACCCGGCGTTCATGGAGATGCTTGCCCGCGCGGTCAATCAGACCGACTCCGACCGGACCATGATCGTACAGCCCGAAGAGTGGTGGGGCGTTTACGGCTTCCATAAACTGCGTCCGCTCGATGCAAAGAATATCGTTTACTCGCTCCACTATTACGCGCCCTTCTCCCTCACCCACCAGAACCTTACCGGCAAGGAACCCAATCGTTTCGGTTACCCCGGCATGGTGGACGGAGTCTATTGGGACAAGGAGACGATGCGCAAAGAGATGCAGCCCGCCGTCGAATTCTGCCGCGCCTACAACATTCAGATTCACGTCACCGAATTCAGCTGCATCCGCTGGGCGCCCGGCGCCGACCGCTGGATTAACGACGCGATCGAGCTCTTCGAGGAGTTCGGCTGGGACTGGAGATTCCACGCCGTGACCGAATGGCCCGGCTGGAGTCCGGAATTCGGCCCCAATCCCTTCAATACGGACCGCTTCGTTGCCAGCCCGGAGAAAGATGTCCTGATGAAGTTCCTCGGTAAAAACAAGAAACGCGATTGACAACACCATCGTCTGCGCCGAAAAGCAGTGAACCACGCTGGAAATGCGGCGGGAGCGTGCTATATTAATGCGGTTTTCATCCCCCTTTGCCGAAAGATGACACGGCGCGATTTATCAACCGGATGAAAACTGCAATTGGCTCAAATGAAAGCTATCACTCTTATGGCGTTGGCGTTGCCTGCCCTGTTGCTCGGAATGGATTCCGACCTTTTAAAAATTCGCGAACAGGCCGCGGCCTATTTCGCCCAGGCCTCCGGCGGAGACGCCAGGGCCGCGCGCGATATCGCCGCCCAGAACAAGGACGGCTCCTGGGCCGGCATCAATTACGGCGACCAGAACCGCGGCATCTGGAGCCCTCGGGAACACCTGATGCGCCTGGAACAGATCGCCCGCTGTTATGCCCGGAAGGCTTCCCCCCTTTACCGCAAACCCGAAGCACTCGACGCCGTCGTGCACGGCCTCGAGTTCTGGATCAAACGCGACCCGCAGAGCCCGAACTGGTGGCACCAGAGCATCGGCGTGCCGCTCCTGATCTGCAACACGGTCCTGCTGCTCGGGGACGCCGTCCCCCACGGACTGCCGGCCGGGCTCAAACCGATTCTCGACCGCTCCAAACCGGGGATGACCGGGCAGAACAAAGTCTGGCTGGCCGGAATCCACCTTCAGAAAGGCGTCATCTACAACCACCCGGAATGGGTGGCCGAAGCCCAGAAACAGATCGGGAGCGAACTCTGCATCGCCGCCCCCAAGGCGGAAGGGCTCCAGAGCGATTGGAGCTATCATCAGCACGGCCCTCAGCTTCAGTTCGGCAATTACGGCCTCGCCTGGTTCACGGAAATGACTCAGTGGATCACCATTCTCGCCGGCACGAATTACGCTTTTCCGAAAGAGAAAACCATGTTTGCGGAGAATTATTACCG
>JAVBSA010000100.1:0-4091 GCA_031556915.1 Victivallis sp. | reverse complement strand
CGGCAGGACGATCCGGCGGAACGCCTTGTCGAAGAGGTAACCCGCATCCTTCGCCTCGAACGTCTCTCCGTTGAGGGAGAATTTGCATTTCTCCGGCGTCTCCGCAATCATGGTCAGCTCCGTGTCGAACGGAAAATCCGCCGCCAGATCGAAGCAATATTCCACCTCGAGATCGCACGGATGCCCGAGATTGAGCAACCGGCCATGGATTACGCTGACGTCGTCCGCAATCCAGCCGCCCCCATCCACCCGGTAACGGCAGCGGTCGATGGTGAACAGGTTGCCGGAATCGCCTGCAATCCGGAAGTCGCCTGCAATGCGCTTCTTCGCCGGCGCCAGGAACGGATTGAACGAATCCGTCTTGCCCGCCGTTTTCGCCGGGTGGCCCGCCACGAAAAACATCGCCGCGTCGCCCGCCGCAAAGGAATATTCGAACATCAGGAACTCGTCTTCGCGCTTCACGCCGGAGAGGACCGAGAACGCTCCGGTCGCCGGATCGATCACCTCCACCTGCCGTCCGCCATTGCGCGGCAGCGCGAGAAATACGTTGCACGCCTGGTTGTAGGCGACGTTGGCGACAAAGAAGAACCGGCCGCTCCGTCCGTCGAGCTCCACATCGCGGTAAGTGCTCACCAGCCGGGTGGCGGGCACGCCGTTTTCAATGATCTGGACGCTCTTTTCAGCCTTCTCCTCGGCCGCGGCATCCGCCGCCGCCGTTTCGGAGTCGAACGCCGGAAGCGAACGGAAGAAATCGCGCTCCTCTGCACTCGGCGCTTCGCCGTCGATGGTGAACTTGTCCGGCTCCATCGCGTTGCGGACGCGCAGCACTTTGCCGCTGCCCAGTTTCCGGATCAATTCGAAAACCGGGCGCGAAAGGTTCGTCAACTGCGGAATCACAATCAAATCGTAGCTTTGAAGGCCGATTTTAATGCTGCCGTCTTCGAACGAACCGTTTTCCGCCGCGATCAATTCATCCGCATAATGATGGGCGATCTGGCGCGCGTCGAGCGCGAGCGTGGTGCGTTTGAGCGTCTGCGTGTAGTAGTCGAGCGCCGGGTTGTCGGTCGGCCCGGTGTAGTGGCACCACGCCGAAGAGAGCGGGTGGATCACCAATACTTCGGTCGAAGCTTTGCCTTCGCCGAGGATTTCACCCGCGCGGGCAAAGTAGTCGTTGACCTGTTTGTAATCGTTCCACCAGGGCTGGTGGACAAAGAGGGAAGCCGGGTAGTCGCGCTTGCGCAACCCCCGGAGCGTGTAGCTCTCGAGGTGCGGACAGCAGAGGTTGACGCCGTGGGCGAGCTGTTGCTGGAACATCCATCGCAAACCCGAGAAATTCATGTTCCAACCCGAAAGCGCGAAACTTTCGGAGAGGATCTGCTTCCGCCCGAACTGCATCGCCGCCGAAACCAGTTGCACCATCGCCACCGGCGAAGGCTCTGTCCGGCAGAGGTGGTCCATGCCGGGCACGTGGTAATATTGGTATTGCGGCATGATGGAACCGTTGGCGGAAATCTGCGCCTGGCAGGTTTCCTCCAGCACATGGTGGCCGGTCAAAAGCCACCCCTTTTCTTCGCACCAGTCGAAAATCTGCTTCATGAAGTTGTCGCGGAACAATTTGGCGACCAGACTCCAGAACCGGATGCGCACCGCGTCGCTGCCGGGCGCCGCAAGGAAGAGGAGCGGCAGCTCGCGCAGGAGATCGCGGCGGTAGGCGCGGGAATATTCGTCTTCCAGGATGAACGACCAGAGCAAGCCGTTGCGCGAGAGCTGCGGTTCGTCCGTGAAGATTCCCTTCATATGCTTGAGAAGCTCTTCGGGCAGGTTCTCGTAATAATGCTGATGGGTGACCCGGATGAATTCACGCACCACCTTGCCGTCGAGGTTGTCGACGTAATAGGGGTTGATTTCGAAATAACAGCGGAGCAGCTTTCCTTCTTTCGGCGCTTTCAGGAGTTCGAGCGTCTCGGCGTCATACCAGGCGATGGTGTTCTTGGGCATTTCGCCCGCTTCGAGGTCGGCGAAGCCGAGGAATTCGAACCTCAGGTATTTCTGCTGGTACTCGACGCCGAGCCCGTTGACCAACCCGCCGCCGAATCCGGAGGGCCAGCCGTTTTCATCATAGAGCCAGCCGTCGATGCCGCACTTGCCGCCTTCGTCGAGACAGGCGTTGACGCACTCCATCCACTCGTCGGAGAGGTAGGCGGTCTGGAGCCCGCCGCGGGCGTGCATGAAGAATCCGCCCAGCCCCGCCCCGGCCATTTCGCGCACCTGATAACGCAACTCTTCGGGATCGAGCTTATCGTTCCAGCTCCAGAAGGGAATCGGCCGGTACGCGTTGGCCGGCTTGCTCAAATCGATTGATTTCGGCATGGTGAAAAATTCCTGTTGATATTGAAAGGTTTTTCAGTAATATAACCCCTCAATAAGGAAAGTCGAATGCCGAAATTTAAAAAATCCGAACGATTCGCCGGTTCCGCGGCGGAGGGAGAGCCGCCGCTATCGAACCGTCTGCGTTTTGACCGGTTTTTCCCCGGTTCCGCTGTAGTATTCGACGGTGACCCGGTCGGGGCCGACGTCGAGTTTGACGAAGCCCGCGCCCTGGCAGACGAAGAATTGCTTCAAGCCGCGGTCGCATTCCGCTTTCAAACGGTTGCGCAGCTCCTGCGTTTTGGCGTCGAGCTCCACGCCTTCCAGCGCCAGCAGGGGGGCGCACGTTTCCAGCGTCATTTCGTTCCGGAATTTTGCCTCGTCGGCGAGGCTGTTCACCATGACGAGGGCGAGGCTTTTGCCGTCGACCTCATATTGCGCAAACGACATGCGGTGGAGGTGCCCGCAGAACAGGATCACCTCATGATCCAGCAGCAGCCGGAACAATTCCAGGCGTTTTGCGTCGTCGCGGCCGAACAGCACGCTCGACGATCCGCCGGCGACCGGTTGAACCGGGAAGTGGGTCAGCATGAAGCGGTACCGGGCATTCCGGTTTTCGTTCAATGTTTGCTTCAGGAACTCCATGTCGGGTTCCATGCAATCGAAGAAAATGTAGGCGTCCGGGCCGTGTTTGACCGTATAATTTCCGGAATCGATCGGCCGCTGCAATTCGGAACCCACAAAGGGAGGCACCCGGTTTTTCCAGGCGGCTTTGGCGCCGGGCCCCCGGACGTCGTGGTTGCCTTTGACGGCCAGGAAGGGAACCGGCAGGTGCGTTTTAATCAGCTTGAAAGCGCCGTCGAACATCGCTTCCTGCAGCTCGCGGCTGCCGCAGTCGCCCTGCGTCAGGTCGCCGAGCTGAATGACGAAGGGCGTGTCGGCGCCGATCTGTTTGGCCGCGGCGTCAAGGAGCTGCGGCGTGTTCTGCTCCGTCACCTTCACATAGCGGGCGATCTCCCTGGTGTTCTTCTTCGGGTAGTCGGGATCGTGATACTCCATCCTGTCGAAATGCATGTCGCCGAGAACAATCACATTGTACCGCCCGTCGGCGGCAATGGCGGCGATGGACACAAAAAGACAGAACACTACTGAAAGCAACCGATGCATTGCACAACTCCTTTGGGTTATCTGGTTTATTGTAACCCCCAAACGGAACATTGCAAGTAAAAATAAGGCAACTGTCATAGGAATCGTGGGAGCCTGACAGGGGTCGGGGTATTTTTGACCTGATCAAGTCAAAAATACCGTCGCCCGCCTGGTAGCGGAAAATTTCTGCGTCACCGGCGCGCGAGATGCCTTGAGGCTGTGCCTCAAACTCCACTCAAGGGCTCCGCGCCCATAAGCGCTAGCCAAAAGAAACGCGCCTGGCTTTGAGGCTCTGCCTCAAACTCCGCCGGGAGGGTGCTTCGCCCCTCCCGACCCCTCCCAGACCGGTAAGGTGCCGGGGCCGACGCAAATTCGCTTCGCGAATTTGCTGACTGATCTTTTGGGGGGTAAGAGTGGGCTGGTCATCTTGGTACACAGGAGCGTACGAGCGTCTGGCTGGTTCCGCGTTGGCCTTAAAAACGCGCTGTGGGCGGCTGCGCCTGCTCCGTGCGATGCTTGCAACGTTGTTGCTGCGCCTCTTCACTGCGCCACGGCTGGCGCAGGAGATGACGCGCGGA